>NZ_PGDQ01000040.1 GCF_003073135.1 Euzebya rosea | reverse complement strand
GGCGTTCTGGATCCAGTCGACCGACGCGGTGTGGGCGGGGTTGGGGGTGTGGTTGGCGGCGAACGGCCCGACCGTGGTGGCGGTCAGGATGTGCTCGAAGCTGCCGATGGTGGTGAACTGGATGCCGTCGGTGGACACGGCGTAGGTCCACACGTCGCCGATCCTGCTGATGTCCAGCCAGGTGGGGCCGGTACCGGGGAGACCGGTGAACAGGCGGGCCTGGGTGGTGCCGTCGGTGGTGGTGGCGGCGAGGGCGCGGAGCTGGGTGCCGTTGTGGTGGACGTCGAAGCGGATCCAGTTGTCGGCGTCCTGCTCCACCAGCAGTCCCTGGGTCTGGAACTTGGCGGTGGGGATGGAGTCGAACTTCAGTCGCAGGTCCATGTCGGTGTCGTCGACGTGCTGGACGATGCGCAGCGCCCGGTTGGTGTTCCAGGGGTCGTGGCTGGTGCCAGCGGGCACGGTGAGGTCGGCGGTGGCGTCGGACGTGCCCTGGCCGGTGGCGGTGACGGTGCCGTCGCCGAGGGGGTCGACGACGGTCCAGCGGGTGGGGTCGATGCCAC
>NZ_PGDQ01000039.1 GCF_003073135.1 Euzebya rosea | reverse complement strand
CAGCGGGCACGGTGAGGTCGGCGGTGGCGTCGGACGTGCCCTGGCCGGTGGCGGTGACGGTGCCGTCGCCGAGGGGGTCGACGACGGTCCAGCGGGTGGGGTCGATGCCACTGGAGAAGTCATCGGACACCACGGTGCGGGGTTGGGTGGTGAACGTCGCGTCGTTGGTCGTCGCGGTGTTGCCTGCCTCGTCGGTCACCTCGATCACGTAGTGGTAGGTCTCGTCGGGCGCCAGGCCCTCCAGGTCGACCCGGTGTGCCGTCTCCGGTGTCGACGAGGTGACCGTGCCCTCGTCGTGGTCCGGGGTGCGTCCCCAGGACACCGCCGTGGTGGCGGGTTCGTCGGTGGCCCACGTGATCGTGGCCGTGGTCACCCCGGTCTCGACCTGCACGTCGCTGACGGTCGGCGGCGTCCGGTCGCCGCCTCCCGTGCTGCCGTCCTCGTCGGTGATGGGGTCGTCGGCGTTCTGGATCCAGTCGACCGACGCGGTGTGGGCGGGGTTGGGGGTGTGGTTGGCGGCGAACGGCCCGACCGTGGTGGCGGTCAGGATGTGCTCGAAGCTGCCGATGGT
>NZ_PGDQ01000038.1 GCF_003073135.1 Euzebya rosea | reverse complement strand
GGTTCCGTCTGGTGGAACGGTGGGGTGTTGGTGAGGGGGGCGGGTTGGTTTGGTGGTGGGGTCCGCGGGGGTGGAGCCGAGCTGGAGGAGTCGATGGTGGAAGCTGATGGGTTGGTGGTCGATGACCCCTCCCGTGGCCTGTTCCGGGTTGATCGAAGGGTGATGACCGCCCCGTCGGTCCTGGACGCGGAGATGGAGCGGGTGTTCGGACGGTGCTGGCTGTACGTGGGGCACGAGTCGGAGGTGACGGAGCCGGGTGAGTACCGTCGGCGGGTGGTCGCTGGCCGGTCGGTGATCTTCGTGCGGGGCAGCGACGGGCAGGTGCGGGTGCTGCACAACAGCTGTCCGCACCGGGGGGCGATCGTGTGCCGGGCCGACGAAGGGGTGGCCACGTCCTTCCAGTGCTTCTACCACGCCTGGACCTTCGGCACCGACGGGACACTTCGTGGGGTGCCTGGAGCACAGTCCTATCCTGACGGGTTCGACCAGCAGGAGCGGTCCTTGGTGCCGGTGGCCCGGGTGGGGTCCTACCGGGGATTCTGGTTCATGTGCCTTGATCCCGACGCCGAGCCGTTGGAGGAGTACCTGGCGGAGGCCTGTGAGCTGCTGGACGTCATCGTCGACCAATCGCCGTCGGGCCGGTTGCGGGTCGTGCCGGGCCGGCAGTCCTACACCATCAGGGCCAACTGGAAGCTGTTGGCGGAGAACAGCTATGACTCCTATCACGGCACGCCGACCCATCACACCTACTTCTCCTACCTGCAGGCCACCGGTGGCACCTCTGACCATGGCGACCTGAAGCGTCGTGGGGCGGCCCGGCCGCTGGGCAACGGGCATGCCTGCATCGAGTACACCGCCCCGTGGGGCAAGCCGGTGGCCCGTTGGGTGCCCACCTTCGGGGAGCGGGCCCGTGAGGAGATGGCCGCGGTCCGGGCGCAGCTGCACGACCAGCACGGCACAGAGCGGGGCACCCGCATCACCGACACGATGCGCAACATGGTCATCTTCCCCAACCTGGTCGTCAACGACATCA
>NZ_PGDQ01000037.1 GCF_003073135.1 Euzebya rosea | reverse complement strand
GGGTGAGTCCCACCACGTGGTGTAGGAGCAGGGTCCGCCCGATAGGGCGGGCCACCGTGTGAACTTCATGTCTCCTACAACGCGAAGGACCCACACGATGACCCAACAGCAGTCTGCCCTGTCCGAGCTCGCTGACGTGCTGATCGGCACCGACCCCACCCTGTCAACGTCCATCAGCGAGATCCTCGCCGCCGCCCTCCAGGAGCTCATCGAGGCCGAACTCACCACCAGGATCGGCGCCGAACCGGGCGAACGCACCCTCGGGCGCACGAACCTGCGCAACGGCCATCGACCGAAGCTGCTGTCGACCCCGGCGGGGGATGTCGAGGTCGGCATCCCCAAGCTGCGCAAAGGCAGCTTCTTCCCCGAACTGCTCGAGCCCCGCCGACGGATCGACAAGGCGCTGTGGGCGGTGATCATGCGCGCCTACATCACCGGCACCTCCACCAGGAAGGTCGATGACCTCGTCAAGGCCCTCGGCTGCGACTCGGGCGTGTCCAAGTCCACCGTCAGCCGGATCTGCAAGGCCATCGACGACGACGTCGCCGTCCTCCGTGGCCGCAGGTTGGATCACCAGCCGTTCCCCTACATCTGGTTGGACGCCACCTACGTCCACGTCCGCGAGCACGGCCACGTCATCTCCAAAGCGGTCGTGATCGCCACCGGCGTGCGGGCAGACGGGCACCGCGAAGTCCTCGGCGTGGACATCGGCAACAGCGAGAACGAAACGTTCTGGACCGAGTTCCTCCGCGACCTGGCAGACCGCGGCCTGCACGGCGTCAAGCTGGTCATCTCCGACGCGCACGCCGGGCTGCGCGCGGCGATCCGCCGTGTCCTGCAGGGCTCCGGATGGCAGCGATGCAGAGTGCATGCCAAGCGCAACCTGCTGGCGGTGGCCAACCACAGCCAGCGGCAGCTGATCTCGGCGTTGATCTCCACGATCTTCGCCCAGCCCGACGGTGACGCCGCCAAGGGACAGCTCCGCACCGTCTGCGCCCAGCTGGAGACCGTGGCGCCGAAGGTGGCCGAGCGGCTCGAGGCCATGGAGGACGACCTGCTCGCCTACACCGCGTTCCCGCCGGTGCACTGGCCCA
>NZ_PGDQ01000036.1 GCF_003073135.1 Euzebya rosea | reverse complement strand
CGGGTCTTCGTCGTGAAGGGGGGTCTGGTGGAGGTTCGACGGTGAATGGGTGAAGCCCCCTGAGGCTTGCAGCTGTCCAAAGCAGCAAGTTCATCAGGAGGCTTCCCGTGCCGCAGCGTAGTGGCGCTGAGGTGGTGATGCTCGGCATGCCGGGCTTTGTCGTCCTCAGCGCGTTCAAGGATCCCGACGACGACGAGCTCGTCGTGCTCGTGCAGACCACCGCCAGCAGGGTCGGCTGCCCCGACTGCGGGGTGCTCGCCAGGTCCAAGGGCCGTCGCGACGTGGTGGTGCGTGACGTGCCGGCGTTCGACCAGCGGACCCGGCTGGTGTGGCGCAAGCGCCGCTGGCGCTGCCCCGAGCCGCTGTGTGGGACCGGGTCGTGGACCGAGACCAACCCCGCGATCAGCCCACGGGCGGTGCTGACCGAACGGGCCCGGGCCGCGGCATGCCGCCGTGTCGGTCGCGACGGCCACTCCGTCGCGGCGGTGGCCCGCGACTACGGGGTGGGCTGGCACACCGTCATGCGAGCGGTCATCGACCATGGCCTGCCGATGATCGACGACCCGGCCCGGCTGGCCGGGGTGACCGCGCTGGGGATGGATGAGACCGCCTGGCTGCGCGCCAACGGCCAACACCCCACCCAGTTCGTGTCCGGCATGGTCGACACCGCCACCGGCCGGCTGCTGGACGTAGTGGAGGACCGCACCATCCGCGCGGTCGCTGGCTGGCTGGCCGACCGCGACCAGGGGTGGCTGGCCCGCATCGGCGTGGTCACCCTGGACCCCTATCGCGGCTACGCCACCGCCGTTGGCCTGTATCTCGGCCACGCCACGGTCGTGGTGGACCACTTCCATGCCATCCGACTGGGAAACATCGTGGTCGACGAGGTCCGCCGCCGCGTCCAGCAGCAGCAGACCGGCCACCGCGGCTTCAAAGACGACCCGCTCTACAAGATCCGTCGGATCCTGCTGAAGGGCGCCGAGCGGCTCACCAGCCGCCAGTGGACCCGGCTGGAAGCCGGCTGGGACGCCGGCGACCCGCACGCGGAGGTCCATGACGCCTGGGCGGCCAAGGAACACCTGCGCGACGTCTACGCCGCCCCCACCCTCGTTGATGCCCGCATCGCGCTGGAGGACTTCTACGCCTGGATCGCTCGGATCGACCTGCCCGAGGCCAACCGGCTCGCACGCACCGTCCGGCGCTGGGAGGCCGAGATCCTGGCCTACCACTCCACCGGCAGGGCCTCCAACGGCCCCACCGAAGCGGTGAACCTGCTGGTGAAGAAGATCAAGCGCGTCGGCCACGGGTTCACCAACTTCGACAACTACCGCATCCGCCTACTGCTGCACTGCGGCGTGGACTGGCAAGATGCCCCCGCTGCACGCATCAGGCGACGCCGACCCCCCGCAGCGGCGTAGACCCG
>NZ_PGDQ01000035.1 GCF_003073135.1 Euzebya rosea | reverse complement strand
TGGGCCAGTGCACCGGCGGGAACGCGGTGTAGGCGAGCAGGTCGTCCTCCATGGCCTCGAGCCGCTCGGCCACCTTCGGCGCCACGGTCTCCAGCTGGGCGCAGACGGTGCCGAGATGTCCCTTGGCGGCGTCACCGTCGGGCTGGGCGAAGATCGTGGAGATCAACGCCGAGATCAGCTGCCGCTGGCTGTGGTTGGCCACCGCCAGCAGGTTGCGCTTGGCATGCACTCTGCATCGCTGCCATCCGGAGCCCTGCAGCACACGGCGGATCGCCGCGCGCAGCCCGGCGTGCGCGTCGGAGATGACCAGCTTGACGCTGACGGCGCTCACTGAAACTCCCCAGTCCTGCTCATCGAATCTCCCCACCCCGTAGGGGTCGGGTGGGTGGAGGTTCATCTACAGAGCGTGGGTCCTCCCGAGGCTGGCAGTTGCTACAGCTGTCCGGCCGTCGGAAGGACCCCACCCGATGTTGTCATCGGAGGAAGACGTGGAAGTGCATGCCCTACGCCAGCGTGGCTGGTCGATCTCCGCGATCGCTGCCCACACCGGACGAGACCGAAAGACCATCCGGGCCTACCTGACCGGCGACCGCGTTCCCGGGCAGCGCAAGCCCGCCGGACCCGATCCGTTCGACCGGATCGCCGGCTATGTCGCTCAGCGGCTGGTCGATGACCCGCACGTGGCGGGGACCGCGCTGTTCGACGAGGCCGTCAAGCTGGGCTATGACCGGGCGTACTCAATGTTCACCCGCCATGTCCGCGACCGCGGCCTGCGGCCGGAATGTGCGGCCTGTGCCTCGGGCGGCAAGGTCGCAACGATCGAGATCGATCACCCTGCTGGGGAGGAGACGCAGTGGGACTGGGTGGAGCTGCCCGGCGCCCCGTGGCTGCCCGATGGCGTCAACGCCCAGGTGCTCGTCGGGGCGCTGGCCCACTCGGGAAGGTTCCGGGCTGTCATCGCCGAGCGGACCGACCAGCCCCACACCTTCGATGCGATCACCAGGGTGACCGCACGGCTGGGCGGCACGACCCGCCGGTGGCGGTTCGACCGGATGGGCACGGTCGTGGCGATCGGGACCGACAAGGTCCTGCCGACGTTCGCGGTCTTCGCCAAGCACCACGCCGTGGCCATCGACATCTGCCCGCCCCGACGGGCCAAGCGCAAGGGCGTGGTGGAGAAGGCCATCCACTTCCTCACCCAGCGGTGGTGGCGCACCGCCGACGTCACCGATCCCGATGCCGCGCAGGCGTCACTGGATGCGTTCTGCCAGACCATCGCCGACGCCCGGCCGCGACACGACACCCAGGGCCGTTCCACAACCGTTGGGGCGCTCGCGGAGACCGAACGGTTGGGGCCTGTCCCGGCCTTGCGGTTCCCCGCCGCCTGCGAGGTGGACCGGGTTGTCGCGGCCAACGCCACGGTCGCCTACCGGGGCAACTCCTACGCCGTGGACCCGGTGCTGATCGGCGCGACCGTGCTGGTCCGCCACCAGCTCGACCGCGACGTCCTGGACGTCATCGATCCGGCCAGCGGGCTGCTGACCCGCCACCGCATCGTCGCAGGGACCGGGGTGCTGGTCCGCGATGGTGAGCAGGCCCGCCAGCTGCAGACCGCAGTGCTGGCCGCGTTCACCACCGACCCGCCCTGCCACCGAAAGGCCAACCGGCCCCAGTCCGCCGCCGCGACCGCGATCGCCGCAGACTGACCTCCACCCCGCCCCAGCCCGGCGATGCCGTGATCATCGACCTCGCGGCCTGGGCCGCCCACGCCCCGGAGGCCGGCCGATGACCGCCCCCTCGCCCAACCGGACCTACCAGCAGCTGCGTTCCCACCTGGCGTTCCTGAAGCTGCACGCCGCTGCCGAGCACCTCGCCCCCGTCCTTGACGCCCACAGCGATGACGACCACGTCACCGTGCTTGAGAAGCTGTTGGGCATCGAGGCCGACGCCACCCGCACAAGACGCACCGAGTCACGACGGCGCCTGGCCGGCCTCCCCGCCGCATGGCGTCTGGACGACTTCGACTACGACGCCCAACCAGGCATCGATCCCAAGCTCATCAACGACCTGGCGACCATGCGGTTCCTCGATGACGCCGGCAACGTGCTGTTCATCGGCCCGCCCGCCGTGGGCAATGGGTTTTGCCTTCGTCGGCGTATGAGCAACTGTGTGCCTGGTTCGAGCCGTAGTCCGTCATCCAAACCACGACGTCGGCCGCCCTCAGCCGGCTGATAGGTCGCGGCGCCATGCCCGCCACACGGCTTAGCTCCCCGCGAAGTTCGCTTGAGCCGGATACTGCCTCCCACCAAGGTCGGTACCAACCGTCGCGTGGTCCGAGCCCCAATGCGCCTGAGAGCACTGAGTCGTAGATGGGGAAAAGCCCTGGCCGCTTCCCCGCAAGCACCTTGAACGACATCACTCGACCCCAGCCCACGTCCTTTCGAAGGATGGCCCACAGTCGGCCGACGGGAGTGCCGTCGCCGTCCACGATTGTTTGAAAGGTCTCTTCGTCGAGCTCCGCAATATCGCGGTAGGCGCCCAACGCGGTCAGTTCGTCCGTGATGGGTGAGTCCCACCACGTGGTGTAGGAGCAGGGTCCGCCCGATAGGGCGGGCCACCGTGTGAACTTCATGTCTCCTACAACGCGAAGGACCCACACGATGACCCAACAGCA
>NZ_PGDQ01000034.1 GCF_003073135.1 Euzebya rosea | reverse complement strand
TCCCACTCGATACCTGCCCAAGGGGGCTCCGCCCCCTTTCGAACCCCCACGTGGAAGCGCGGGCCTCCTGTCGCTCCTTCGTCGCGGAGTCGGGTCCTACTCCCACTCGATGGTCCCCGGGGGCTTGCTCGTCACGTCGTAGGCGACGCGGTTGATGCCGTCGACCTCGTTGATGACGCGGGTGGCGATCTTCTCCAGCACGTCGTAGGGGATGCGGGCGAAGTCGGCGGTCATGGCGTCCTCGCTGGTGACCGCGCGGATGATGATCGGGTGGCCGTAGGTGCGCTCGTCGCCCTGGACGCCGACGGAGCGGATGGCCGGGAGGACCGCGAAGGACTGCCAGATCTCGCGCTCCAGGCCCGCACGCTTGAGCTCGGCCAGGACGATCCGGTCGGCTGCGCGAAGCAGGTCCAGCCGCTCGCCGGTGACCTCGCCGATGATCCGCACCCCCAAACCGGGGCCGGGGAAGGGCTGGCGCCAGACCATCTCCTCGGGCAGGCCCAGCTCCTCCCCCACCTTGCGGACCTCGTCCTTGAACAGCCACCGGAGCGGCTCGACGAGGTCGAACTCCATGTCGTCGGGCAGGCCGCCGACGTTGTGGTGGGACTTGATGGTCGACGCGCTGCCGTGGCCGGACTCGATGACGTCGGGGTACAGCGTGCCCTGGACCAGGAACTTGGCGTCACCGGCGTGCTCGCGAGCGGCCTGCTCGAAGACGCGGATGAACTCGCGGCCGATGATCTTGCGCTTCTCCTCCGGCTCGGTGACCCCGGCGAGGTGCTGGAGGAACTGGTCTGCCGCCTTGACGGTGACCAGGTTGACGTCGAAGTGCTCGCCGAACGCCTCCTGCACCTGCTCGGCCTCGCCGTGCCGCAGCAGGCCGTGGTCCACGAAGACGCAGGTCAGCTTGTCGCCGATGGCCCGGTGGACCAGCGCCGCGGCGACGGCGGAGTCCACGCCGCCCGACAGCCCGCACAGCACCTCGGCGTCGCCGACCTGTGCACGGATGGCCTCGACGGACTCCTCGATCACGTTGAACGCGGTCCACGAGGGGTGGGCGCCGGCGGCGTGGAGGAAGGACTTGATGACGTCCTGGCCGTACGGGGTGTGGCTGACCTCCGGGTGGTACTGGACGCTGAAGATCCCCTTGTCGGGGGCCTCCATGGCGGCGACCTGTCCGCCGGTGGTCGTGCCGATGGCGGTGAACCCCTCGGGCACCACGGTCACGGCATCGCGGTGGGACATCCACACCGTCTGCTCCGACGGCTGGTCGGCGAGGAGGGTCGAAGCGGGTTCGCCGCGGAAGTCGGTGCGGCCGAACTCGGGGTTGTCGGTCTTGGCGACCGTGCCGCCGAGCGCCTGGGCGATGACCTGATGGCCATAGCAGATGCCCAGCGTCGGGATGCCGAGCTCGAGGATCCCCGGGTCGATCGTGGGCGCACCCTCGACGTGGACCGACTTGGGCCCGCCGGAGAGGATCAGTCCCTTGGGCTTGCGGGCGGCGACCTCCTCGGCAGAGATGTCATGGCCAACGATCTCGGAGTAGACATGCGCCTCGCGGACGCGACGGGCGATGACCTGGGCGTACTGGGCGCCGAAGTCGACCACGAGGACGGTGTCATGCTGCTGGGCGTTGAGGGTGCTCACCTCGACAGTGTGACAGGCCCTCCCCGGCCCCTCCCAACCCCGTGGGACGGGCCCCCTGGACCCGCCCCACTCCCGACCCTACGAGGCGGCCGCCCGGGCGTCGGCGAGCACCGCATCCGACACCACGTTCGTCGATCCGAAGACGTTGACTCCCGTCAGCGGCGCACGGCTCTGGATGAAGGAACGGGTGGTCTGCAGCAGGTCGTCGCGCTGGACGTACAGCACCGGCTCACCGGGGTTCACGGCGGCCGAGGTGAGCGCGAACACCCACGCGTCGTCGATGAAGCCGTTGACGAGGGTGACGTCGTTGATGCCGCCACGCCGGCTGGCGAAGTCCTCGGCAATGACGCGAGCGGTGTCATCTCGCGACGCCCCCGAGAGCCGGTAGGACACGGTGCCCTGCGGGGCAAGCACCTCGTCGATGCGCCGTTCGACGTCGGCGCTCACCGCAGCCTGCCCACCGAGGATGGCCACCTCGGCAGCGCCGCCGGCGAGGTAGGACTCCACTGCCGGATGCAACGAATCGGACGCGGTCACCAGGATCGGGATGCCGAAGATGCCGCCGTACGCCCCGCCCGTCGCGGAGTCCACGGCGTTGTCCGCTCGCGCGATGAGATACCGGTAGCCGTTGAAGCCGCCGCGGTTCTGCAGAACTCGCTCGACCTGCCCGGCGACCTCGACGGAGGTCTCCACGCGCGAGGGACCCGACAACCGCAGGACGCAGAAGTTGCCGGCCAGCTGGTTCTCGATGTCCTGGGCGATGGCGCCGGTCCCCCCGAGGATGTACACCTCGGCCTCCCCCTGGCTGGCAAGCGCCTGGCAGTCCGCCTGCTGCGGGGGCAGGACCCGCGCGATCTCCGCGGCTATCCGCGAGTCCAGCTGGTCACGCGGGTTGAGCAGGAGGGGGCCGTTGACGGTTCGTGCCAGGACTGCCCCACCGAGGTTGTCTGCGAAGTTGTCGCTCCGCCCGAGGACCACTGCGCCCGCCGCGCCGTCCTGGATGACCTCCTGCGACACCGCCAACGATGCCTCGACCGGTTGTCCGCTGTCGACACCGCCCGCCAGGCGGAACCCGCCCTGGGCACTCGCGGGGATGGCCCCCACGAGCAGCAGTGCCATGGTGCACACGGTCGTCGTCATACGGGTGATGGCTGTTCGCATGGTCACTCCTTGGCTCGAGGGGGTCCCACCGACAGCACCCCGGCAAGACGCGGACCCCGCCGGGACGCGCCGGCTTCGGACCATATGCCAGCCGCCGACGCGCTGCCGACCGCTGCGCCACATCGACCCACGACCCGATGACGAACCCCTCGCGGTCAGTAGCGACCCGTCCGGAGCCCCTCGAGGTCGGCGAGGTCCTCGGCGGTGAACGTCGACGGCGGCGGACCCTGGAAGAGCTGGCCGATCGCGGTCGTCTCGATCGCGTGGAACATCACCGAGCCGCTGTCGCGGCTGTGGCCGGGATGGTCGGGGTCCTCGTGGTCGATCTCGGACTCGTAGGAGAGGTTGACCAGGCACAGGACGTGACCGAGCTCGTGGACCACGACGGCCCTCAGGATGGCGTCGGCACCCCCGAGGAGGATGGCGAGGTCGTCGACCCGGTCGGGGAAGACCACGAACGACGTCGCCCCGAACGCGATGCCGATGGATGAGGCGATGCCGGGGTCGGACTGGTCGGGCTGGCCTCGCAGGGCGACGACGTGCACGACCGCCGTGTCGCCGGTCTGGGGGATGGAGCGCGACCCGGCCTCGACCGCGCGGATGTCCTCCAGCGTCCACTCGCGGGCCTCGCCCTCGATACGGCCCGACGCATCGACGGTGACCCCGCCCGGGGCGTCGGCGACCTGTCGCAGCGTGCCGGCGAGGTGGTCGAGGACCGCCCCGGACAGCTCGGCGCCGGCCTGGGCGTCGACCTCGATCACGCGGGAGGCGATGGCCGGCTGGAGGAGGGGACGGCAGGCGCTGGCAAGCGGACCGTCGGCATCGATGGGGGTCGGACCGGCGGGTGTGTCCGCAGGGGCAGGTGGAGGGGTGGCCGCGGATGCATCGTCGGCGGTGGGCGATGCCGGGGCGGGTGCCTCCGTGGCGCCGGGCGCGGCCGGTTCCCCCGGGTCCCCGGTGGGCGTGGCACCCGGCGCAGGCGCGGGCGTCACGGTGCCGTCGGCCGTGTCCGCGGTGTCGCCGGTTCCGCTCGGAACCGGGACCGTGGTCGGCGTCGTGGGGGCCGTGGTAGTGGGCCCGCAGGCGCTCGCCAGCACCACGCACACCGCCACGACGAGCCCGACGACGCGCCGTTCGGGTCGAGAACTAGTTCTTCCTGATCCCATGAAATGGCCCTCTTTCGCCATACCGAGCGTACGCATGCCCACCGATAGTTAAGTCACGCAAAGGCAACCCACCTTCACCCAGCGTAAGAGTCCAGGGAGGACCCACCGCCATGATCACCACCATCACCACCTTCGCCCACATGCTGTCCCTGCGCGTCAAGGACGAGCGCGGCGCCACCGCCGTCGAGTACGGCCTGATGGTCGCCCTCATCGCCGTCGTCATCATCGCCGCGGTCGCCGCCCTGGGTGGCGTGCTGAACACCAGCTTCACCGACACCTGCACTGCGATCGACACGGCTGCCAGCGCCACCAACACCAACTGCCCGTAGTCAGACCACACGGGCCGCCCGATCGCCGCGAGCGCGCGGCCCGTTCCAACCTCGCCTGGCCGGGACCACGACGGTCCCGGCCAGCGCACATCCCCCACCGCACGCCCACCCGACCCCTCACCACACCCGCCGACCTGCCGAAGGACTCGTGAGATGCGCACCATCGACCGCCTGGACGACGAACGTGGCGCCGCCACGGTCGAGTTCGCCGCGATCCTGGTGCCGCTGATGGTCCTGGTCCTCGGGATCATCTCCTACGGCTACATGCTGAGCTTCCGGCAGGCCATCAGCCAGGCCGCCGCGGAGGGGGCCCGCGCCGCCGCGGTCACCCCGGCCGGCCTGCCCAACGCCGACCGTGAAGCCCGCGCCCTCGACGCCGTCGACCGCGCGGTCGGCTACGGCGTCACGTGCGCCAGCCCCGGCATGACCTGCACCGTCGTCATCGACGACACCTGCGGCCTGCACGGCTGCGCGTTCGTCGAGCTCGACTACGACTACGGCAACTTCCCCCTCATCGCCGCCGTCGGGTCGCTGGTCCCGATGCCCGACCACCTCGTCTACGAGGCCGCGGCGGAGGTCAGCTGACGTGACCGCCGCCATCCGGCGCCGCCTGGACCCCGCCGACGAGCGGGGTGCCGTGCTTCCGATCTTCGCCCTGCTGCTGGTCGTGCTGCTGTCCGTGACGGCCTTCGCGGTCGACCTCGGCATGCAGCGCGTCCTCGCACGGGACCTGCAGGCCACCGCCGACGTCGTCGCCCTGGATCTGGCCCGCCGCCTGGACGCCGGGACCCGCGCCGACGTCGAGGCCGCCTGGAACGCCGGTCCCCTCGCCGCCAGCCTGGCCCGCAACACCGACAACGTCGGCACGGTCGAGCAGGTCGACGTCGAGGCCGGGCTCCTGGCCGCCGACGGCAGCTTCACCTCCATCGCCACCAGCGACGTCCCCGACGCCGTCCGCGTGACCATCGCCGGCCGCGTCCCCTTCGCCTTCACGGCCGGGTTCGGCGGCCCGGCCAGCGGCCCCGCCACCCGCTCGGCCGTCGCGACCGCCAACGGCCTCCGCCCCGGCTCGCCCGGCTCGGCCTGCATCCGCCTGGGCTCCTTCGCCCTTGGCCTCGACTCCGCTTCGTCACCGCTGCTGGACCCGATCCTCGGCGGCGCGCTGAACACCACGCTGGTCGGTTACGCCGGGCTGGTCGACGCCACCGTCACCCTCGGCGACCTCGCCGCCGAGCTGGGCGCCGGTACCCCGCAGAAGCTCGCCGCGACCGTCGTCACCCTCGGCGACCTGTACGCCGCGACCGCCGACGTGCTCCGCAACGGCGGCGACACCGCCCACGCGGCCCTGCTGGACGGCATCGTCACCACGTCGGTGTCGTCGGTCTCCATCGCCCTCGGTGACCTGCTGGCCGTCGGACAGGCCGGCACCGCGGCGCCGGACGCCCGGGTGAACGTGCTCGACCTCGTCACCGGCGCAGCGTTCGTCGCCAACGGCACCAACGCCATCGCCGTGCCGGGCCTGGCCGTCACCGTCCCCGGGGTGACCGGGCTGTCCGCCACCCTCCGGGTGACCCAGGGACCGGTGCTGGCCTGCGACGACTCGGTGGCCGAGACCTCGCAGGTGCAGCTCCGCCTCGGCGGCACGTTCACCTCCCTCCCCCTGGTCACCGCCAACCCCAGCTTCGCGCTGACCCTGGACCTGGCGACGGCAAGGGCGGAGATCATCGACATCGACTGCACCGCCAACCCGCCCGGATCCCTGGACGTCAGCGTGTACGACCGAACCGTCGCGCGGGAGTCGCTGGCCACCAGCATGCAGGTCTCCGTCACCGTCGTGCCGCTGCTGGACATCCGGCTGCTCGACGTGTCGGTCGTGGCCGGTACCGCACCGTCCACCGCACCCCCGACCGTCGTGACCGTCGACACGACGACGTTCACCGACGGGATGACCGCCCCCCACTCCAGCGGCCCCGGCAGCATCGGCGTCACCCCCCTCTCGGTCAGCACCAACGTCACCGTGGCCGGCCTGCCGGTCAGCCCGCTGATCGCCCCGCTCCTCAGCCCCCTCCTCAGCGCGCTCAACAGCACCGTGGGCGCGCTGGACCACGCCATCGTGACCCAGATCGCCCCGCAGCTCGGCATGACCGTCGCCGGCGCCGACGTGTGGGCCCTGGACGCCCCCACCTGCGCCCAGCCCGTCCTGCGTCGCTGACCCCTCGCAATCCACCACCACGTCCCGCATGTGAAAGGCACATCCACCATGAAGGCCAACCGACTTGCCCTCGTCGGCGTCCTGCTCGGACTCGCGGGGACCGTCCTGCTCGCCCTGTTCGTCACCAGCTCCGCCGGCGAGAAGGCCGGTGAGACCGCTGCCGTCTGGATGGCCAGCGACGCCGGGATCGCCGCCGGAACCCCCGCAGAGGAGGTTGCGGCCGCCGCGGTCCTTCGCGACGTGCCGGTCGAGCTCGTCCCGGCCCGCGCCCTGATCGGCCCCGACGACGTCCTCGGCCAGCAGGTCTCCCGTCCGGTCGGGCCCGGGGAGATCCTGACCGCCGACCAGTTCGCACCGGTCGGTCCCGCCGCGGGCGGCCTCGTCGTTCCCGAGGGCTGGGAGGTCCTGAGCGTCGAGGCGAGCCCCGCCCCCGGCGTCGAGGGCTACGCCACCACCGGATCGCTGCTGAACCTGTACTACACCGCCACCACCCAGGCCCAGACGACGGCCGACGGGCAGACGGTGGCCGGCGAGGCGTTCACCCAGCTCGTGATGGCCCACACCGAGGTCCTGGCCGTCACCCGCGGCACGCTCACCGGTGAGGCCACCGCGGTCAACGAGCAGGCTGCCGCCGGCGGCATGGTCTTCCTCCTCAAGGTCCGGCCCGAGGACGTGCCCACGCTGGTGTTCGCCGAGCAGAACGGCACCCTCTGGTTCTCCCTCGCCAACGCCGACGACCCGGCCCCGACCAGCGAGCGCTTCACCTTCGATGACCTCGACCCAGCCGCGATCACCCAGTCGATCAGCGAGGCCCGCACCCAGCTGGAAGCCGACCGCGCCGCCCAGGAGGCGGCCGAGGCCGACGAGCTGGCCCGGCGCAACACCGGTTCCGACGGCGACACCGGCCAGGACGGTGGGGAGTAGATGTTGCGCCTCCAGCCACCACCACCCCCGGGGGCGGCCAGCCCGCCTCCGCCACCGCCACCCGGCGCCGGCATCACCCCGCCGCCCCCCGCGGCTCCGCGGCCCCGGTCGGCCACCCCGGCGCCCGCGACCGCGGTCGAGCAGCCCGCTGACCTGACCGGCGCCCGCGTCCTGCTGGTCGCTGCCGGCGACGACCTGGTCGCCCCGCTCGCCCTTCCGGGTGTGTCCGTGGCCCACCTGCGCGACACGGCGGGGCTGCAGCAGGCCGTCGACGGCGAGCCGTGGGACGTCATCGTCGCCGGTCCCGAACACGCCGACTCCCCGGCGCTGGAGATGCTCGCCGACGTGCGCATGGCCCGGCCGGACATGGGCCTGGTCGTCACCATCAACGACCACCAGCCCGCCGACCTCAGCACCTTCGTCCGTGCCCGCCCCGATGCGCTGGTCACCCTGCCGCTGGCCGACGATGCCCTCCGCCATGCCCTCGGCCAGGCCCTCGTGCTGGTCCACAAGCGCCGGGGTGTCCACCAGGACTCCCTGACCCGCCGTGCCGACGGCACCCCGCCGCCGCGGCTGGCCCCCGTGCACGTCGTCACCGGGCCCTCCGGTGGCGCCGGCAAGACCATGCTGTCGATGGCGCTGGCCCACCTGCTGTCACAAGGCAGCGGGCAGGTCGTGCTGGCCGACCTCGACTCCCAGTTCGGGAAGGTCGCGGGGTCGCTGCAGCTGCGCCCGACCGCGTCGGCGTACGAGTGCCTGTTCGACGACACCGGCCGCCGCTACGACCGCCGCCTGGTCGCCGAGCACGTCCCCGACGCCCTGGTCGACGCGCCCTCCGGCTTCGGTGTCCTGGCCGCCCCGCCAGACCCGGTCCACGGCGACGCCATCACCGGCGACGACGTGACGACCCTGGTCGGAGCGCTCCGTCGCAGCTGCGACGCCGTCGTCCTGGACTGCCCTGCCGGGCTCGGTGAGAAGACCCTCGCCGCGCTGGACCGCGCCGACCACCACATCGTCGTCACCCAGATCGACGTGCCCGCCATCGCCAACCTTCGCAGCTACCTCGACACGCTCGAGCGGCTCGGCGTCGAACCGTCCAGCCAGGCGGTCGTCCTGAACAAGGAGATCCCGGCCAGCGGCGTGACCGGCCGGGACGTCGAGCAGGTCATGGGCCCCGTCGCTGGTGTCCTGCCGTTCGAGCCGCTCGTCGCCCGCGCCCTCAACGACGGCCTGCCGGTCACCGCCGCGCTGCCGGACCACGAGTTCACCCGCCTGCTGCACACCATCCTGGCCCCGATCGTCCCGGGTCTGGACGCTGCACCCACCACCGGCCGCCGTCGCGCTGGCCTGTTCCGGAGGAGCTGACGCCATGAAGCTGTCCGACCGCCTCGGCACCGCACCCCCTCCCCCACCGGCTGCGCCGGCCCCCGTCGCCGCGAGCACACCGGTCGTTGCCCCGACACCGGCCGTCCCGGACCGGTCCGGCCCACCCCCGACCCCGCCGGCCGACCTCGGCCGTGGCCGTGTCGGTGAGGACTGGCTGGCCCGCAAGCGCCGCATCCAGGCCCACATCATCGACGGGCTCGGCCCGCTGCTGTCGGCCGGCACGGCCGGGATCGACCTCGCCGCTGAGGTGCGCAACCGGTTCGACGACGCCGTCGTGGCCACCAACACCGTCACCAACACCGGCCAGCGGCAGCGCCTGCTGGCCGAGGTCACCGCCGACATCCTCGGCCACGGGCCGATCGAGCCGCTGCTGGCCGACCCCGACGTCACCGAGATCATGGTCAACGGGCCCGATGACATCTTCGTCGAGCGGGCCGGCCGGATCGAGGCGACCGACGTGCGCTTCGACGACGAACGGCACCTGCGCCACGTCATCGACCGGATCGTGTCGTCGGTGGGACGCCGGGTCGACGAGTCCTCGCCCATGTGCGACGCCCGCCTGGCCGACGGCTCCCGCGTCAACGTCATCCTGCCGCCCCTGTCCCTCAAGGGCCCGGTCATGACGATCCGGAAGTTCCCCGAGCAGCCGCTGCTGATGGAGGACCTCGTCCAGGTCGGCTCGTTGTCGGCCGCGACGGCGCAGTTCCTCAGCGCCTGCGTCGAGGGCAAGCTCAACATCCTCGTCTCGGGCGGTACCGGCACGGGCAAGACCACCGTGCTCAACGCGGTCAGCCAGTTCGTCCCCGCCGGCGAGCGCATCGTCTCCATCGAGGACGCCGCCGAGCTGCAGCTCAACCAGCCCCACGTCATCCCCCTGGAGACCCGGCCACCCAACGCCGAGGGCGCCGGTCAGGTCACGATCCGCGACCTGGTCCGCAACGCCCTGCGCATGCGACCCGACCGCATCATCGTCGGTGAGGTCCGTGGCCCCGAGGCCCTCGACATGCTCCAGGCGATGAACACCGGCCACGAGGGGTCGCTGACGACGGTGCACGCCAACTCGCCTCGCGACGCCCTGTCACGGCTGGAGACGATGATCCTCATGTCGGGCGTGGAGCTCGGCCTGCGGGCCATCCGCGAGCAGGTCGGCTCGGCGCTGGACCTCATGGTCCACCTCGACCGGCTCGGGGACGGACGCCGGGTCATCTCCGCCATCGAGGAGGTGCAGGGCCTCGAGGGCGACGTCATCACGACCCAGACCCTGTTCGCCTACCACTTCACCGAAGGTGGCCGGGACACCTCCTCCTCCGCGGGGTACCTCCGCCCGACGGGCTTCCGCCCGAAGGTGCTGGACAAGCTGCAGCGCTCCGGCGTGCGTATCGACCGTGGGCTGTTCGCCGAGCTGCCCGACACCAGCCGGAAGGGCCGCTGACATGGACGCCTCCATCGTCCAGGACGTCTCGCTCGTCGGGATCCTCGGCGCCGGCCTGCTGCTGACCGGCGGCCTCGTGCTGCTGCTCGTGTCCTGGCAGAACCGCCGGGCCCGCGGGGTCGAGCGGCTGCGTCGCGTCCTCGCCGACGACACCGGGACCGAGCACGACCCCTCGCTCGCGGCGACGTGGTCGGCGCTGGTCCGCGCCGCGGAGGACATCGGGTCGGGCTCGGGGCTGTACGCCAGCCTGGCCGACAAGCTGACCCGCGCCGGCTGGGTCCTCAAGCCCACGGAGTTCCTGCTCCTGCTCGGCGGCCTGTCGCTCGGCGCCGGGGCGCTGGGATGGGTGCTGGACGGGGTGCTGGTTGCCGCGATGTTCGCCCTCGCCTTCCCCATCGCCACCTACCTGCTGCTGTCGGGGCGGGCCGACCGCTACTCGTCCCGCTGTGACGAGCAGCTGCCCGAGGCCCTGGGGCAGATGGGGTCGGCGATGCGCTCGGGCCACTCCCTCCAGCAGGCCCTGGAGGGCTACGCCACCCACGGGTCGGCGCCGCTGGCCGGGGAGTTCGCCCGCGTGCTGGCCGACACCCGGGTCGGCCGCCCGCTGGACGATGCGCTGCTCGCGATGGGCGAGCGGGTGGGCTCGACCGACCTGCGCTGGGCGGTCCGGGCGATGCTCATCCAGCGTCGCACCGGCGGCAAGCTCGCCGAGATCCTCGACGTCCTGGCCGAGTTCATGCACGACCGCATGGAGATCCGCCGCGAGGTCCGCGCGTTGACCGCCGAGGGCAAGATCTCCGCGATCATCCTGATGGCGCTGCCGTTCGTGGTCCTCGCCGGGGTCATGACGACCAACGCCGCCTACCTGCAGCCCATGCTCACCAACCCCCTCGGCCGCGTGATGATCCTCGGCGCCCTCGGCGCCATGGGCCTGGCGTGGTTCCTCATCCGCGGGATCATCAAGGTGGAGGTGTGATGTCCATGGGAGGGACCCACTCGTGGGAGGGACCTGTGGTCATCGCACTCGCGGGTCCGGGGCGGAGCCCCGAGAAGGTCAAGGGTGTGATGTCCATGGGAGGG
>NZ_PGDQ01000033.1 GCF_003073135.1 Euzebya rosea | reverse complement strand
ACGACCACGGCACCGACCCCCTCGACCCCGACACCGACGACGACGGCCTCACCGACGGCGAGGAAGTCAACGACCACGGCACCGACCCCCTCGACCCCGACACCGACGACGGTGGCACGACCGACGGCGTGGAGGTCATGGACGGGACCGAGCCCGTCAACACCCCCGAGGACGATGCCGCCAACCGCGTGGACGGCACTGACCGCGTCGAGACGTCCGTGGAGGTGTCCTCCTCCGGGCTGGACAGCGCCACCGCTGCGGTCCTGGCGCGCAGCGACGTGTTCGCCGATGCCCTGACCGCGTCGTCGCTGGCCGCCGAGGTCGACGGTCCGATCCTGCTGACCACGCCCGACACCCTCGACAGCCGGGTCGCCGACGAGCTGACCCGCCTGGGCGTGGAGACCGTCTACATGGTCGGCGGCACGGCGGCCCTCTCCACGGAGGTCGAGGAGGGTCTGCGCGCCGAGGGCTACGCCGTGCGGCGGATCGAGGGGCCCAGCCGCTTCGACACCGCCGTCGCGATCGCCGAGGAGGTCGTCGGACTCGGTGGGCCGGTGGACACCGTGACCTTCGCCCGCCACGACCAGTTCCCCGACGCCATGTCGGCAGCCAACCTGGCCACCTGGGGACGGTCCCCGATCCTGCTGTCCACCCGCGACGACATCCCCGACGTCTCCATGGACGCGCTGGCCTCGCTCCTGTCGGGCGATCCCGACGCCCTGACGCTGGCCGGTGGGGTGTCCGCCCTGTCCCCGGCCGTCGACGCCGAGCTGCTGGCCGACGGGTACACGACCCGCCGGATCTCCGGCGCCGACCGCTACAGCACGTCGGTGGCCTTCCTCGAGGAGGCCGTCGACCTCGGCGCTGACCTCGAGCGCACCTGGGTCGCCTCCGGGCTGGACTTCCCCGACGCGCTGGCAGCCGGCGTGGCGGCCTGGAACGACGGCGGCGCGCTGATGCTGGTGCACGGTGCGGACCTCGAGGCGAGCCCCGCGTCGGGGACCTACCTCCGCGCCAACGCCGAGTCGATCGACCGCGTGGTCATCGTCGGTGGCGAAGCCGCCGTCTCCCGCACCGTCGAGCGGCAGATCGTGGAGGCGATCGCCGACTGACCGCGGGTCGGACCCGCCCCTCCACCGGACACCACGGGTGGTCGATGTCGTCAGCCGACGGCGTCGACCACCCGTTGTGGTGTCACCCGTGCCGTGTCCGCGGTGCTCGCCGGGCCGGGGGCCAGGACGATCGGCAGTCCCAGCGGGGCCGAGGCCAGGCCGGACACCCAGCCCGTGTCGCCCCACCCATCGATCACCGTGACGCCGGCGACATCGGACAGCAGCTGGTCGCGGATCGCCTCGGCCGTCGCCCGTCGGTCGGACCCTGCGGTTCGCGAAGGGGCAACGCCGGCGGCCGCGGCGACCTGCGCCTCCACCTCCGCCGACAGCGCTGCCGTCCCCCCGAGCAGCACGACCCGGCGCGGTTGACGAGTGGCGAGGTGCGACGCCACCGCCGGGTGGAGCGCATCGCCCGGCGTCAGCAGCAGCGGAACGTGCAGGCGGGCAGCCACGATGCCACCGGCGACCGCGTCGACCCAGCTGTCGGCGGAGGCCAGCAGGACGGTGTCGGCGCTGGCGAGGGAGGCGCTGTCGGCGACGGCCAGGGCGGTCTCGACTCGCGATGCACCAGCAAGCCGCACCGGCGTCCATCCGTGGCCCGCGAGCTGGTCCTCCACGATCGCTGGCAGGGCAGCCGCACCCCCGACCAGCATCACCGATGATCCCTCGGGCAGCACCCTGGACAGCTCCCCCAGGGTTGCCGAGGGCAGCCCGTCGGCCCCGGCCAGGAGGAGCGGCACGTCGGGGCCCGCGAGGCTCGTGGCGGCCAGCGCGTCTGCCCATCCGGCATCGCTGACCAGCACCGCAGCCCGTGCCCGGCCCTCCCCCACGGCAGCGCGGGACAGCGCCGAGGCCCGGTCGGATCGGTCCACCGCCGGGACACGTCGTGCGCCGAGCCCGACGAGGGCCGCGGCCAGGTCGAGCGCACCAGCGCCCGTGCGGGGATCCCAGCCGGGTGGGCCGAGGTCGACCGCGGCATCCTGCAGCCGCTCGACCGCGGACGCCGGGGAGATCGTCCCTTCCGTCGTGTCCGGTGCCACGGACAGCAGCTGCGCCAGCGCCCCGACCACGAAGGGTGCGGCGAAGGACGCCCCGTTCACGACGACGTGCCGTCCACCGGGTGCGGTGGTGAACACCCGTACCCCGGGTGCGGCCAGGTCGACCCAGTCGCCGTGGCTCGCGAAGCCAGGCGGCGACCACGTGTCGTCCAGGGCCGCCACCCCGACCACGCCGGTGGTCGCCGCCGGGTACATCGTCGGGTTGCCGTCGGCCCCGTGGTTGCCGGCCGACGCCACAACGAGGACCCCCTCCTCCACTGCGGTGCGAACCGCGCTGCGAAGGACGGGCGCGTCGACGTCGGTGGTCAACGAGACGTTGATGATGTCGACGCCTCGGTCGACCGCCCACAGGATGCCCTCGGCCACGTCGCTGGCCCACGCGCCACCCTCGTCGTCCACGACCTTGACCGACACGAGGTCCACGCCGTCGGCCAGGCCGGCCATCCCATGACCGTCATCGGCGCGAGCGGCGATGATCCCGGCCACGCCGGTGCCGTGTCCAAGCGTGTCGGTGTCCCAGTCGTCCCCGAACACCGACCAGCCGTCGACGACGACGTGTGCCAGCGCGGGATGGCCGGCGTCCACGCCGGAGTCGACCACCGCCACCGTTGTCCCCGTCCCGCGTTCACCGCCGAGGAGGGTGCCCTCCCCGACCGCGTCGAGGCCCCACTGGTGCACCCGATACGGGTCGCCGGGTCCGGTGGCGTCGACGACCAGCCGCGGGTCGGGCAGGGCGGCGGCAACCATCGGAGTGGGACCGGCGATCCGGACCACTCGCCCGGCCTCGACGAACGCGGCCCTCGCCGCCCCTGTGCCGCGCAGGTGCGTGCCGTCCGGACGGGCCTGCTCGGCCGACGCGGCCCCCGGGGCGACCGCAGAGAGGACGACCGCAACGACCGACAGGATCGAGACGACCCTCCAGCCCTCGTACCGCGACAACGTCATGGCCGCACGCTACGAAACGCATCGCGGACTGCATCACTCTTTCACCTCCGGTCCCGGGCTGTTGACGGAGAGTGATGGTCGAGCACGGTGGGTCAGCGCCGGGACAGCATCCAGTCGCGCAGCGCCGCGCCGATCTCGTCGGGGGAGTCCTCCTGCACGAAGTGTGAACCTCGGCCATGCTGTGGCACTCTGTGGCACTGAACGGCGCACAAGGAGTCCGTTTCTTCGGCCACGTATTGCCCGACTGTCCTACTTGCAATTGCCAACGCCTGCCGGGCCCTGCCAAGGCACGTCACTGGAATGCAGTCATTCGTGCAGTCATCCGCGCCGCTTCTCGATTCGTACGGACGGGGCGGGTTGAGACCCGATCGCCCTAGTTGCCAACTTCAATAGCGAGCTTCACTGACACGAGTGGGGATGACCGCCCGACCGCACCGGGACTGACGCAGCCAGCAGACCGGGCCCCGACGTCGCCCAAGGGTGGGATCTGTGCCGGACTTGGGACTCGATCTCGGGGCACCGAAGTCGGCGACGGCGCTGGGGCGGACCGGTGAGCTGACGCATCGCCGGTAGGCCAGATGCAGACCGGTTCACGTCTGCTGGCTGGCCCGGTTGAGGATCTTCTCCATCGCGGCTGACAGCTTGAACTTATGGGCCCGCCAGTACTTGCAGAACTCGCCCTCGGTGGTGAACTCGCCGCGTCCGGGGCGGAGGTCGTTGAGGTCCAGGACTCCGATGTACTCGCGTGTCGTTGAGGGCCGCTCGCGGGATGCGATCTTCCAGGTCGCGTGGACGATGCACTCGACGTCCTCGACCCGCGAACCACCGTCGGCGCTCTCCGCCTGCGATTTCCTCGGCCGCGATTCCTCAGGGCCTGCTTCTGATCGAAGTGCTTCACTCGCGCGCACGAGAAGTGGGCATGGGACCTCGAGTAGCTCCTGAGCACATCCTCGGCGGCGAGTTTCGTTCGAGATCGCCGAGCGGTGCACAGGACCAGCCCCTCAGGGGTGCCAGGCCGTCTTGCGGTCTGGGCGCACCCCGGCTGCGGCGCATTCGTCGGGGCGAGACGGTCGGCAAGGCCGACGTCGGGGCCGGTGGGCGAGACCGTCAGGTGCGTTTGGGCGTCGGCACCTCACTGGCTGAGGGTGGGTCGTGGCGGGCCCACCTGTCCCCGATGATCCTGGCCGCGTCCCGTCGGTGCTCCTCGAGTGCGTGGGTGTACCGATCGAGCATCGCGGACGTGGTGTGGCCCAGGAGGTCCTGAACGGTCTTGGGGCTCGCACCTCCGGCGAGCGCCTGGGTCCCGGCGGTGTGGCGTGTCGCCCCGTGCCACCGGGTCATGCGTTCCTCGGGCACTCCAGCCCGCCGGGCCGCCCTGCTCAGCACGGCGCGGACATGCGACGGCATCAGTGGGCCACCGCCACGGGGCCCACCTGTGGTCATCTCCCAGCGTGACGGCCACACCAGCGCGTCCCCGACGGGTTCGGGGCGTGGCCGGGTCGCAACCTGGTTCCGGTCGTTGCGGGCAGGCCCGGGACGGCGGTCCGCGGGCCATTCGCGTCGCCATCGTCGCAGGGTGAGTGCGACGTCGATCGGGAGGGCGACGACGCGCGTCTTGCGGCCCTTGGGCAGCTTCCGGTGGATCCTGCCGTTCTGATCGCGTGTGATCTGTGTGTCGATGGTCATCGTCGGGACACGGTCGGCCCTGTCGATGTCGAGTTCGCTCAGCTCGTCGTCGCTGAGTTCGTCGAGGAGGTCGAGCTGGCACCACCTTGCCCCAACCAGCTCACCCAGCCGAGGGCCGACGGTCATGCCGACCATCACCATGGTCTGCAGGCGATGGCCGTCCAGCGCGTCGATGATGGCCTTGGCGTCGTCCAGTTCAAGCGGGTCGACGGTCTGACGTTCGGAGTCGGTGTCGTCGCCGGGTGGTGGTACGTAGGTGTCACGAACGGGATCGTCGACGGTGATCCGCATCGCCCTGGCGTAGGTCCAGGCAGCGTTGAGGTGCCCGCGGAGTTGCTGGACGGTCTGCCTGGACCTCGGCTTCCCGAAACGGGTCGGTCGGGCAAGGACCTCGTCGAGAGCCCCCTGAACGTCGCGCGGGTGGACTTCGGAGACACGCATCCTCGCCAGTGAGTCCGGGATCAGCGCACAACGGCCCGCGTAGTTGGCGCGGGCATTGGCCGCCGGTGCGCGGCGGCGTTCCAGGTCTGCGAGCCAGTCGTCGACCAGCTCGCGGACGGTCGGGTCGGTGTGGCGCTCCACCTTCCGGGCGACGTCGTACTGACGTTGCCGCCAGGTGCTGTAGGCCTCGGTCCGTGTTGGCCGGGTGGTCACCCGTCGGCGTCCCCTGCTGTCGTACCAGGTGACTGACCAGCGGCCGTCCGAGCGCTTGTTGATCCCGCCTGGGGCGTTAGCCATGCCGGATCACCTCCTCGGCGAGCCCGGCGATCAGGGACACCTGTGCCGTGGTCGCGTTGTCGAGGACGTCGAGGACGCGCCGCCGGTCCGGGGACCCCCGGAACATGAGGTCCCCATGGGCGTCGGTGGCCGACGTCGCGTGCCCCGCGAGCGCCCGGACGATCAGCTGCCGTTGCTCTTCCCAAACACGATCGTGCTCCTGGTCCAACAGCAGCAGTTCCTCTCCGTCGATCTCGATGGTGTAGCGGGCCACGTCGTACTCGAGGTCGTCCCAGACGTGCTTGGGGATGCCGACTGCGCGTCGCATGCGGTCGAGGGTGGATCCGTACGCACGAGTGTGACCCTGTTCGTAGCGAGACCAGGTCGTCGAGGAGACGTCCGCGAGGTCTCCGGCCTTCACAAGGCTTAGGCCGCGCTTGTGCCTGGCGTCCCGGAGGAGTTGTCTCCGTCGGTTGTTTGTCGCCAGTTCCTCTGCGTCCGCCTGGACAAGCGCGGCCGCGAACGCCTCGCGGCTGGCCCAGCCGAGACGCTGCCAGTCGTCCAGGCGCGGATCGTCCCCCTTCACCGGAACGCTGGTCGCAGATTCGTTCGGAGCTGATGCCATGCCTACAGCCTGCCACAGCATGCCGCGGCATGCCATCGTTTGTTCGCAGTGGACAGGACAGAGTGATACAGCTATGCTCCGCGCAAGATGTCGCCCCCCACAGACGCCCGTTCCAGTTCATCCCCACGCAAGCCCGCCCCGCACGGGCCTGCATGCGGCCCCCAGGAGGTCACGCTCACGCGGGTCCCCGCCGTCGAGGAGCGCCCCGTGGCCGAGTGCGTCACCGTTCTCCAGGCCGTCGACATCACCCAGTTCGGGGAGCGGACGATCCGTCGACGCATGGCCGACGGCACCCTGCGCACACGGATGCACGGACGGCGACGCATCATCTACCTGGACTCTCTGGCGCGAATGGTCGGTGCCACCTACGACACGGCCGACGTGTAGACGGGCCACCACGTCCGTCCTGACCGTCGCCCTGCCCCGGCATGACGAGGGCCGGGCCGGCTGAGGTGCTGCACTCACATCCAGACAGCTGATGACCGTAGCGACGGTCTTGTCCAGGATCGGGACGACGACCCGGAACCGTGACCACGCCAACCAGGGGCAGAACAGCCACGTCCGTCGGCCGCCGACGGCCGGGCCGTCGCCGAAGTCGAACTGCAACCACGACCCCGGTTCGGGGATCCACGGCATGTAGGTGCGGCGGTTGCCGGCCTCCCACGACTCCTTCGCTGCGGCGACCACGCGGCGGGTCGTGCCTTCCGACCCGTCATAGCCCATCGCGACCAGCTCGCGGTGCGCCACGTCGGCGCGGGCCTCTTGCCGTGCGATGCCTCGACCCACTGGCCGATCAGCGCCGCGTAGTCGTCGGTCTTGCGGGGCCGGTCGAACCCGGCATGGCCCGGTGGCAGACCGGCGTCGCGGCGGGCGACGTGATGGGCCACGGTGTGGTGGGTCACAACCGGCCAGCGCGCCGGCCGCCCGGTAGGACCCGGTGAGGTCGAACGGCTCCCGAATCTCAGTCACTTCTTTGCCATCCTTCAACTTGTCCCTCCTGAGGAACCTGGGCTGTCGTGGATGACGCGCAGTGAACTCAGGAGGGGCGCCACAACCGGCCAGGCCAACCCCGGCGGCGGGCATCGATCAACGGATGGGGAGAACTGATGGCCGCCCCTGGGGACGTTCTTGTGACCACCGATGGGGACTTCTCGTGTCCGCCAACTGGGAGGGTTCTCATAGCCGCCGACAATCGCGCGGGAAGTCCGACAGGTCCGGTGCTCGGTCCTGACCGACGCCGTGCGCACCGACGGCCATCTCCATCGCCCCATCGCGGTCTCGTGAGCGACCTTTGGCGCGTCGAGTCCACCCACGTGCTGGCACGCGCCCACATGACCATGGTCTGGGAACGAACCCGTCAGATCCGATGACTCCGGCAGGCGGTCAGGGAGTGCTTCACAGCAGCCCTGGTGGCGCTTGCGGGACCTCAGGCACGCCGAGGCGCTCGCGTTGCTCGCCGCAGCGATGGACCCCGAACAGGCCGCGAGGCTGTCGAGGCAGCAGCGCTGTGCTGCTCCGGCGAGGAGGTCGCAAGCGGCGGATCGATGCCCGCGCCGAAGGATCAGGCCGTGCTCATCCGTCGGACCTCTTGATACCCTTTATTGGCGCTGCAATGGTTCGGTAGGCAACGGAGTTCTCCTCGACGTCCCGGACGACTGCGCGCCCCCTCACGTAGGGCGTTGCCAACGCTTCGTCCACCTCGAGGACCGGAGCGCACGGCACGTCGTGAGCCTCGAGCACGGCCAGAACCGCCGCACGGGTCCGGCCAGCGATGGCTCCTTGAATGGCGGCGTTGACCTCCTCACGCCGGGCGACTCGGCCGGCCATGCGATTCAGTGCACTGTCCTCCTTCAGCGCTCGGAGTTCCAGCGCATGGCACAGGGAGGGCCAGAACCTGTCGCTGTACACCGCGATGACGACATGACCATCCGCTGCTTCGTAGGAGCCATAGGGCACCACAGCTGGGTGTTGGTTGCCGATCCGTACCGGCGTGTTCCCCGTTGTCGCCGCGTCGGTGCCTATGTAGCTCAGCAACGACAGGCTCGCGTCCAGCATCGGCACCTCAAGATGCCCGCCGTCTCCGCTGATGTCCCTGTGCCGCAGGCCAGCCAGGGCCCCAATTGCGGCCCAAAGGCCCGCGGCCAGGTCGCTGACGGGAACTCCGGCCCGAAACGGGGGCTGATCCGGGTTGCCCGTCAGCGACATGATCCCTGACAGCGCCTGGATGACCAGGTCGTAGGCTGGCCGACCACCCTCTGGTGTGCCGTCCGCGAACCCCGCGATGGTGACCATCACCAGCCTCGGATGCCGGACGGACAACTGCCTCGGCGCGACGCCGAGCCGCTCCGCGCTGTCCGCGCGGAGGTTGTGGATCAGGATGTCGGCCGTGCTCAGCAAGTCATCGAGATGCTTCCGGCCGCTCTGGGTGCTGAGGTCCTCGGTGAGGATCACCTTGCCAGCATTTACTGTTCGGTGATACAGGGACGTTCCGCGCACGAACGGGCCCACCTGCATGGAAGCGTCACCTCCCGGCGGTTCGACCTTGATGACCTCTGCCCCCAGCTGGGCGAGCGCCCACGTCGCGTACGGACCTGCCAGCACCTGTGAGAGGTCGATAGCCCTCAGCCCGGCGAGCGGTGGCACCGGTCCGGACCGGACGGTCGATGGTCCGGCCTCTTTGGAGCGATCATCGTCGGTGCGATCCATGGGACTGACGCTAGGAGCATTCGACCGCGTGCACTTGCACTGCGTGCCGCTGCCCGGAACGGGGCGATCATCAACCTCATCGCGCGTCGCCGTCGGCTCCACGCCCGAGCCCGGTGTGATCCCAGACCGGATCGGTGCTCCGGGCCTTCTCCTCATCAACGGCGTGCGCGGCGTCGGGGGCGCGCAGGATCCCCGCCATCGACGGGTAGGCCTGGGAAAGCGCCCGCGTGATGCGCGCAATGGGAACCTCCTGGTACGTCCCGTGGTCGTTGATGTACTCCATGTGCCGCCGGCCCGACCCGTCGAAGGCATGCAGGAGCGCGTCCTCACGACCGTCGAACTCCAGCGGTGGGACGCCGAAGCGCTCACAGAGCAGCGAGTCGAAGGCCGGTGAGGCCTTGCACCGGACGTCATCCACCAGTACCTCGGTGTAGCCGTGCCAGACGAAGATATGGGTGCCCATGAGTTCGGTGAGTCTCGGGGACGACAGATGGTTGCGGACGTCGGCGTAGCCCGGGCGGGCAGGGATGCCGAGCGCCCTGCAACAGGCAACAAACAGCGTGGCCTTGGGCACGCACCAGTTGCGTGGCGATCGCAGCACCGAACTGGCACGCATGCCATCGAGCGACAGGTCGACGACGTAGGGGTTGTAGCGGATCTCGTCCCGAATCGCGCTGAACAGGGTGTTGACCCGTTCGTGGATCCCGGTCGTCCCGGCGCACGTGTCCCTCACGAAGGCCAGAATGTCGGGATGGTCGGAGTCGATGAGCGCTGTGGGCGCCACATCGGCGGTCGTGGTCGGCATCGCGGAGTCCTCAACGGGGTCCGTCATGGCTGGCTGTCCGCCGGTGTGGGTCTCGCAGCCTTCGCCGGGTAGGCCCGTCTGAGGAGCTCGGTGACGAAGCCACGGAGCCGCGCCTCGGAATCCACGCCTTCCGTCAGGGGAGGGGTCAGAACCAGGGAGAGGGTCATCCGCGCGGCCCATTCAGCAGCAGCAGGCAGGTCGTCGACGTGGATCTCGCCTGACTGCCGCGCCGCGAACAGGTATGGGGTCAGGAGCTCGACCGCCTGCTCCAGGATCGGTCGAGCCTCGAGCGTCAGCAGGGGCAGCACCGTGTCCGATTCCTCCGTGAGGAGCGACTGGAGGACGGAGTTCTCCCGGGCGAAGGCAACAGTGAAGCGCAGTGCCTCCACAAACCGCTCCACGATCGGCTCGGGCCGATCCATGACTGGTGACACGGCGTCGAAGTACCTGGCCACCTCCCGGGCTATCAGCCCACGGACGATCTCAGCAGAACCGCCGACGTGGCGGTACACCGTCGGCCTGGACACCCCGGCCTGAGCGGCGACGCGCGAGACGTTCACCCCTCGGAGGCCCGCCGACCGAAGCTTCGAGCCCGCCGCTTCCAGGATCACCTCGCGCAGGTCGGATTCACCCATAGAATCGAACTATATCTCATTTATCGACCTTAGGTTGACAATTCATATGCCAACTGTAAAGGTGGGCACATGAGCAACGTGACCAGGTCGCTGGATCACCCGCCGCCCCTCCCGCTCCCACCCCCGGCGTCGACCCCGTTGGGCAATTTGTGGGACCTCCACCGGCGCGGTCCCGAATGGCTCTCGGACACCGCTCAGAGGTACGGCGACGTCGTCCCCTTGGCATTCCCACGACAGCGGACCTTTCTGGTGTCCTCCCCCGACCTGGTCGAGAGGGTGCTCGTCACACGCGCTCGGGACTACCTCAAGAGTCCGATGACCAACATGCTGCGCCCGTTGATCGGCGACGGACTGGTGGTCTCGGAGGGCGATGTCCACAAGGCCAACCGCCAGACGGTGCAGGGCTTCTTCGACCATGCTCACCTCGAGCGCTATGGCGAAGTGATGAGGGAGGAGTCGCAGCGACTTCTCGATGGGTGGCGCTCGGGCGGTTCGGTCGACATCTCCGAGGCGATGACCTACCTCACGCTGCGCATCGTCGGCCGCTGTCTGTTCGGAACCGACGTCGGTAGTGGGTCCACGCACGTCTCCCGGTGGCTGGACGTGGTCATGGGACGCGCCGACGTCCGAGTCGGGCTGCTTCCCAGGTGGTCCCGCCATATCCCAAGCAGCCCCCTACGCCGCATAGGGGCCGCCGAAGCCGCGCTACACGCCTACACCGAGGATCTCATCGCCAAGCGGCGCGTGAATCCCGGCGGCGAGGACCTCCTGTCCGCGTTGGTAGCTGCGGCGGAGGAGGCCGGCTGGACGGACCGCCAGGTCCGAGACGAGGCAGTGACCATGCTGTTGGCAGGGCACGAGACCACCGCCACCGCCCTCACCTGGGCATGGGCGCTGATCGCCGAGCACCCCGACGTTCGCACCGCCTTGCAGCAGGAGGTCGACAGGCTGGATGGCCCGGCCGGATGGGACGACCTCCCACGCCTGCCGTACACACGGCAGGTCCTTGCCGAGACGATGCGGCTCCGTCCGCCGGTCTGGACCATCGAACGGGTCGCTGTCCGACCCACGCGGCTGGGCCCCGCCATGCTCGAGCGAGGCGACACCGCCCTGCTGAGCCAGTGGGTCCTCCACCATGACCCCCGGTGGTGGCCAGAGCCGGACCGCTTCGATCCGACGCGGTTCGCTCCAGGCGACGGGGGGAGCACCGGGGGCATGGTGGGCCGACCAAAGTTCGCGTACTTCCCGTTCGGTGGAGGGTCGCGACTGTGCATCGGTGATCGGTTCGCCTGGGCGGAGGGAACGCTCATCCTCGCCAACCTCGCCGCGGACTGGGAACTGTGGCCGACTGGGCCGCTGCCCCGGCACAAACCCCGGTTCACCCTCCGGCCAGCTGAGTCCGTCCGCATGACCACTCGGCGTCGCTGACGCCGCCCACACCAGCACCGCCGCCGATCAAGGAGCGCAGATCACCATGCCCCAGCAGACCATTCCCACCAGCCCCATCGCCGAGACGTTGAACGGGATCCGTCACACGCGCCGCCGAGTCGCAGCCACGTCACGCGTCCTCGCCGCTGCGCCAACAGGGATGCTGCACACGGTCGCGCGCACGACTCCCGGTGACGCGATCACTGCTGCTCGGGATCTCCTTGCACCCTACGACCATGCACTGGCAGACCCGCCGCACGGCAGCGGCCTGCGTCCCGTTCCCGGGCATGCGGGACAGCCGCTGGTCGGAGCCTTGCGACACCTGACTGGAGACCGACTTCGCTGGCATCAGGACCAGTACGCACAGTACGGGCCCGTCTTCTGGACGCACATGGCAGGGCGGCGCGGGGTCATCGTCGCCCACCCGGACCACATCGGACAGATCCTGCTCAACACCGACAAGGACTTCTCAAACGAGGGCTGGCAGGAACTCATCGGAAAGTTCTTCGACCGAGGGCTCATGCTGCTGAGCTTCGACGAACACCTCGACCATCGCCGCATCATGCAGGCGGCATTTCAGCGGGACCGCCTGGCCGGCTACCTCGCAGGGATGGACCGCCGCATCTCCGCCGATCTTCGAGACACCTGGCCGACGGAGGGGACCACGACGGTCTACCGCAGGATGAAGGACCTCGCCATGCGCGTGGCGGCAGACGTCTTCCTGGGTGCGGATCTCGACAAACGGAGCCGCCAGAAGTTGCTGGCCGGCTTCCACGCACAGCCGCGCGCGGTCACTGAGGCCCTCCGGTTGGACCTGCCATGGTCGTTGTGGGGGCGTGGTCGCAACGGTTACGACGACGTGACCCGGTGGATCCGGTCGCAGATCCCTGCGAAACGAGACGGGGACGGTCGCGACCTGTTCTCGGCCATGGTCCACGCACGCGACAACAACGACCAGACCTTCTCCGACGACGACATCGTGCGCCACATGAACTTCATGTGGTTCGCCTCGCATGACACCACCACGCTTGCGATGGCGATCATGGCGTGGGGCTTCGCTGCACACCCGAACTGGCAGGACCGGGCGTACGAGGAATCGGCGTCCATCGGTGACCGGCCGTTGGAACCTGGCGACCTGGACCGCCTCACGGCGATCGACCTCGTCATGAAGGAATCGATGAGACTCTGGCCACCGGTCCCCGCGATGATCAGGAGGGCCGTGCGCGACACGTCCATCGGTGACTACTTCGTCCCAGCGGACACCTTCATCGCGGTGATGAACCCCGCGACACACCGGCTGAAGGAGTTCTGGGACGACCCCGAAGCATTTGATCCAGCCCGTTTCGAGGGAGCCCGTTCGGAGCACAAGCGACACCGGCACATGTACGTCCCCTTCGGAGCGGGCGCGCACAAGTGCATCGGGTACGCCTTCGCTGAGATCGAAGCCAAGACCCTGTGGCACCGACTGCTGCTCACCAGGAGGTTCGACCTCATCGAACCGGGCTACCAACCACCGATGGGGTGGAAGGCGCTTCCGGAACCTCTGGACGACCTCCCTGTCCGAGTCTCACGTCGTTGAGTGAGGGTCAGTCGGGGGACCGGCCAGACCTTCCAGCATCCATCCCACCACCTCGTCCGCCAGCTGCTCCAGCGTGAGCCGTCCATCAGGGCGAAACCACACAGGAATGGAGTTCAGCGCACCGAACATCAGCTTCACCGCGGGGCCCACGGGAAGTGACCTGAACTCCCCCGCCTCCACGCCCTCGTGGATGAGTGCGGCCAACCGCTGCTCGTGCTTCTGGCGCGCACGTGCGAAGCGCTCGTGTGCCTCCCGATCGAGCAGGACGTTGACGTTCTCGCCCAGCACCTGCCCCTCGACCGAGGTGGCGCCAACGGTCACGTGGGCCCTGACGAAGGCACGCAGCCGCTCCTCCGCTGAGCCCTCGACCTGGGCTGCCTCCTCAGCGATGCGGGAGGTGACCTGCTCCAAGATCACCGCCAACAACTCCTCCTTGCTGTTGACGTAGTAGTACAGGCTCGCCTTGGAGAGGCCGATGCGTTCGCCTATGCGATCCAGCGTCGCGTTGACGAAACCCTGGAGCGCGAACTCTTCGGCGGCGGCGCGCAGGATCATCTCGCGCCGCAGTTCGTGGCGACGTGCTTGCCGTCCGTCGGTGACTGCCAAAAGGGTCTCCTGTCACTGGGTCTGGCTCCGTCCACCACTGGATCGAGTTGCCAGCGAACCTTGGCGCGACGATTGCCCCGAAGGCGCCTGTTCATGCGCCCGTGCTGCATCCTGTTCGACCAGCTGTCGGAGGGCGAGCGGTGAGTAAGTCAAGCCGTAGGGTATCCGCCCCCGTGGCGGGAGACAGGCCCGAGGGGTGCTGCCACATGTCTGCGACGGGGCGGGGTTCCGTCTGGTGGAACGGTGGGGTGTTGGTGAGGGGGGCGGGTTGGTTTGGTGGTGGGGTCCGCGGGGGTGGAGCCGAGCTGGAGGAGTCGATGGTGGAAGCTGATGGG
>NZ_PGDQ01000032.1 GCF_003073135.1 Euzebya rosea | reverse complement strand
CCGCGGTCCGGGCGCAGCTGCACGACCAGCACGGCACAGAGCGGGGCACCCGCATCACCGACACGATGCGCAACATGGTCATCTTCCCCAACCTGGTCGTCAACGACATCATGTCGTTGACGGTGCGGACCTTCCAGCCGACCGGGCCCGACACCATGTCGGTGGACGCCTGGGCGCTGGCCCCGGTGGAGGAGGAGGGCGCGGCGCTGCACCGACGCCTGCAGAGCTTCCTGGAGTTCCTGGGACCGGCCGGGTTCGCCACCCCCGATGACGCCGAGGCCCTGGAGTCCTGCCAGATCGGGTTCGCCTCCGGCGGCGTCACCCACAACGACATCTCCAAGGGGTACGGCACCACCGAGCGCGACGGCGAGCTGCAGATGCGCTCCTGGTGGCGCGAGTGGCACCACCGAATGACCGGCCGACCCCGCCAAGCGCTGGGGGACCCCGCGACGCCGGAGGAGAGGACCCACGATGCCATCGCCAGCTGAGCTCGACCGCATGGTCCTTTCCCACCGGGTTGAGGCGTTCATCCACCACGAGCTGTCACTGATCGACGACTGGCGCCTGGACGACTGGCGGGAGCTGCTGACCGACGATGCGGTCTACACGATCCCGTCCACCGACCGGCAGGGAGACACCACGACCGAGCTGGGGCTCGTCGATGATGACCGCACGCGACTCCACTGGCGCGTCGAGCGGTTGAAGAGCGCCAGGGCGCATAGGGAGTACCCGTGGTCCCGGGTTCGCCACTACGCCACCAACTTCCTGCTCGTGGAGGCCACCGACGAGGAGATCGTGGCCCAGGTCAACGTGATCCTGTACCGCTACCGCTACGAACAAACCGACCCGTTCCTCGGCAGCATCCGCTATCACCTCGTGGACCTGCCCGGCGAGGGCCTGCGGATCAAGGCTCGTCATGCCCGGATCGACCAGCAGCGACTCGCGCCCAACGGCGCGGTGAGTGTGATCTTCTGATGGGTGACTCCACCGGACCGCTGCACGGGCGGGTCGTCATCGTCACGGGGGCGGCTGGCCATCTGGGCCGGGCGCTGGTGGCTCGCCTATCGGCTGAAGGTGCAGTGGTCGCCGCCACCGACACCCGCGCGATGGACGATGTTCCTGCTGCTCATCAGGTCTGGGCAAGCTTCGCGACGGCGGACCTGGCCGAGGCGTCTGCCGTCGATGCGTTCGTGGGTGAGGTGGTCCAGCGGCACGGCCGCATTGACGGTCTCGTCAACAACGCGGGCGGAGGCATCATCGCCGCGTTCGAGGACCACACGGTCGACTCGTTGACCGAGACACTGCGGCGCAACCTGTGGACCACCTTGAACATGTGCACCGCCGTTCTCCCCCGCATGCGCGCACAAGGATCCGGCCATGTCGTCAACATCGGGGCGGAGTCGGTGCGCAACGGGTTGCTGCTGCACGCCGGCTACAACGCAGCCAAGGGCGGGGTCCATGGCCTCACCACCGGACTCGCACGTGAGTACGCATCGGCCGGTGTCCTCGTGAACGCCGTCGCGCCGGCGGGCATCCACACCGAGCGGACCGACGAGCGACTCGCACAAGGCGACCCAGATGGCCTGGTCCGGCACGCCATGTCCCTCATCCCGATGGGCCGGTTCGCCCGCCCCTCCGAGGTGGCCGGGCTCGTCGCCTTCCTGCTGTCGGACGATGCGTCGTTCATCACTGGACAGGTGATCAGCGTCAATGGCGGCAGCTCGATGCAGTGATCGGCTCGTCGCCCATCCAGCCCCACCCTGCAACAACCACGCCACGAGAGGAAAGTTCGATGACTCTGTCTGAGCCGAGTGTCCGTCTACGGTTCGTCGCTGCTGTGCTGTGTGCAATTCTGGCCCTCGCCGGTTGCTCAGCCGAAGACGACACCGATGCCGAGGAGGGGGCTGCCGCGTCGGAAGGGGAGTCGCCGGGGGACCCGACCGAGGCCCAGGACGTAGCCGAGCCTCCTGCACAGGATGGACCGGAGCGTGAGGAGGCAGCCGGGGCAGAGGTGGACGGCCTGCCCACAACTGCCGAGGAGTGCGCAACCCGTGGCGGAGGTTCGGTGTCTCTCGGCGAGATCACGTTCGGTGGAATGGAGCGGTCCGTGTCGGCGCCGATGATCGCCTACGCCCAGGAGAACGGTCTTCTGGAGGCCTACGGCATCGACCTGGAGGTGGTGGAGAACACCAACCCCACGACCATGTACCAGGAGTTCGTCTCCGGCCGGTACGACGTGAACCTCGGTGATCCCATCGCGCACGCGGCGATGGCCGCCGACGGCGTTCCGATCCGAATCCTCGGTGGGTTCAACGCGAACCTGACGTGGTTGGTCGGAACCGATGACATCGAGTGGACCGGACCCGAGGTGCTGGCCGGTCACCGCATCGCCGTGCTGCAGGGTGCCGGAGGGTACCTGCTGATCAGGGCGGCGCTGCGCCAGTTCCACGACTTCGACATCGAGGAGCAGGCCGAAACGGTTGGGGCCCAGTCCCCGCCCGACGCGTTGGCCCAGGTCATGGCCGGGGCTGCTGACGTGGGGTCGTCGTTCGAGGTCAGCATCTCCAACGCAATCGTGACCAATCCTGAAGCCGGCCTCGTGCCCCTGTACAACCCCAACGCAGACTTCGCGGAGTTCACCGACGGCGAGACGCCGTGGCAGACGGTGCTCTCCTTCCGGGACGACCAGGGCGCCGACCCCGCCACGGTGCAGTGCCTGTTCCTGGCCTTCCAGGAGGCAGCCGAGGCACTCAACGCCGACGTCGATCTGTTGGACCGTCTCGCCGTGGAGCACATCGGCGTCGAGGAGGGGGTCTACCGCGAGGCCGTGGAGTCCGGGCGCTACGTCTATGACGTGCGGCCCATGGGCGAGGACATCGCCACCGACATCCGGGCCATGCTGGAGATGCGACGGGAAGACGACTCCTACCAGGGTGGTGAGGTCCCCGAGAGCTTCTACGAGGGCCTCACCGAGTGAGCGCGTCCCATGAACCGAACGTCCACGCCCAGCGTCGCCCGCCAGTCGGGGGGCGACTCGCCAGAGCATGCCCCCGACCCGAGCCTGTCCGCTGCGACGCTGGCAGGGGAGCCTTCGCCCACGTCAGCGGGATCCGGGGTGTGGCCGGTGATCGCCGTCGTGGCCCTCATGACGGTGGCGGTGCAAGCGATGAGCTACGTCTTTCCGCCCTACATCGTGCCCCCGGTGCCGGAGATTATGAACTCCCTCGTGGAGATCTTCTCCGAGTATGGGAGCGACATGGTCGATTCGATCATCAGGTTCGCTGTCGCGATCCTCGCCGCGATGCTCGGGGGTTGGTTGATCGGGCTGCTGATGAGTCTGCAAAGGACCATCGGACGGCTCGGCGAGGCCTTCTTCAGGCTGGTGCTGGCCACGCCGGCCCTGTCGATCATGGTGTTCGCGGTGCTGTGGTTCCGCGGCATCGAGCTACGGATCTTCTTCGTGGCGTTCACCCTGGCGGTCCCGTTCTATGTGATCGCGGTGTATGAGGCGGTGAAGGGGCTTGACCGTGGACTGGTCGATGCCGTCCAGCAGTTCCGGCCCACCCGCTGGCAGATGCTGCGACTGGTCCTGATCCCCTACACGGTGTCCCACCTGATCATGACCACGAAGTCGATCGCCTCATTCACCCTCCGGATAATTGTGTTCGCAGAAGTCATCGCTGCCACGTCGGGCGTTGGCAGCGCCATCGTGGAGGCCCAGGCCAACTTCCGGACTGACCGCATATTCGCCTGGACGGTGGTCCTTGTCGCCTTCAGCTTCGTCATGCTCGCCACCGTGGACCAGCTCGAACGCGTCCTCCTTCGGTGGCGGCCGGAGAACTCGATCGGATGAGGACCGACACCACATCCCCCGCGGTCTCCTTGATCGATGTCACCGTCCGCTTCGGCAACGTGACGGCGGTCGAGGGACTCTCCTTCGACGTACGGACCGGCGAACGTGTCGCAGTCCTCGGCAGGACCGGGGCCGGGAAGTCCACGGTGCTCAACCTCGTGGTGGGCAACCTCGCCCCTGCGGCCGGCACGGTCCGGGTGGTCGACCTCGACCCGGTGCGCGACGCCGACGCCATGCAGGGACGACTCTCCATGGCCTTCCAGAGTCCGCAGCTCCTGCCCTGGCGCACTGCACTGGACAACGTGGCCCTCGGTCTGGAGGTGCTCGGCGTCGACCGACGGGAGCGCCTCGCCCGCGCCACGCACTGGCTGGAGCGGGTGCACCTGCAGGATGCCGTCGATCGCTTCCCGGCGCAGCTCTCGGGCGGCATGGCCCAACGGGTCTCCCTGGCCCGGGCGTTCGCCATCGACCCGGACCTCGTGCTGCTCGATGAGAGCTTCTCCGCGCTGGATGAAGTGACCTCGGCGGCCCTGCGCAGTGACTTCGTGGAGCTGGCGGAGCAGGCGAGCCAGAGCGCACTCATCGTGACCCACAACATCCAAGAGGCCTTCGAGGTTGCCCACCGAGTCCTCGTGATGGCCAGGCCTGCCCGGTGCGTCGGCGAGTTCGTGACCGCCGAGTACGACCTGACGGACCCGATGGCGATGTCGCAGGTCAGGGATGCCGTGCGTGAGCTGATGGAGCAGGACATCCCCTCCCATCAGCAGACGCCAGACCATACCGCCAACCCTGCAGCCTCCAGCTACTGACATTCGACGAAAGGACCTGATGATGGGCGCACTGCTTGGACTCGGACTCACCCACTACCCAGGGTTCGCCGTCCCGGACGAGAAGATGGCCGACCTGTTCCGCTGGACCCTGAAGGACCCGGACATGCCCGCAGGGGCAGCAGCCCCGGAGTCGTGGCCAGAGGCCGCCCGCCTCGAAATGGGCCGGGATGGGGGCACCGCAGCGGCAGCCGCGCACCGAGCCGCAGTCTTCGGTCACGTGGACCGGTTGCACGACAAACTGCGGGCGTTCAACCCCGATGTCGTCCTGATATGGGGGGACGACCAGTACGAGAACTTCACCGAGGACATGATCCCGGCGTTCTGTGTGCTTGCGTACGACGACAACATGCGCGCCCAGCCCTGGGCGCACAAGGGTGGGGAGAACATCTGGGGCGAGGACGCAGAGACCGCCATCGATGTGACCATCGACCACGAGTTCGGCGTCGAACTCGCCGATGCACTCCTGGCCCGCGACATCGATGTCGCCTACGCGTATCGTCCGGCCCACCACCCCGACCTGCCACATGCGTTCATCAACGCCGTGTTGTTCATGGATCATCGTCGTGAGGGGTTCGGATACCCGGTGCTGCCGTTCCAGATCAACTGCTACGGACGCCGTGTGATCTCCTACAAGGGCAGCGTCAGCCGGCTTGCCGATGCCCGCAAAGCTACGGACCCTCGTAGTCCCAGCCCTTCACGCTGCATGCAGATGGGTGCGGCGGTCGCCGACGCCATCCTGGCCAGCTCCCGGCGAGTGGCCGTGGTGGCCTCCTCCTCATGGTCGCACGCGTTCCTCGTGGACAAGACCTACCGCCGGTTCCCCGACATCGCGGCGGACCGGGAGCTGTACGAGGCCATGGTGGCCGGGGACTGGGAGCGGTGGCGGCGGACAACTGTTGACGAGATCGAGGACTCCGGTCAGCAGGAGCTGCTCAACTGGTTCGCACTCGCGGGTGCGATGGAGCGGGCTGGAGCCGCGTTGGAGTGGAGCGCCTTCGAGGAGACCCACATCTTCAACTCCTCCAAGGTCGTCGCGGCCTTCCACGCCGTGCAGGATGACTGACCTGATCGACGTCCACAGCCACGTGGTCCCCCTCGGGGTCTTCCCCGAGGCCCATCGTGACCCGGGACTCCCGTGGGTCAGACGCACCGGAGCCGTTGCCGAGGTCTCCCTCGGGGCAGGTCCTGCCCGCCGACGGGTGCCCTCGACCTGCTGGGACCTCGATGAGCGCCTGGCCTGGATGGATGCCCAGGGCGTGGACCTGCAGGTGCTCTCGCCGATGCCCATGCTCATGGCCTATGCGGCATCACCCGTCCAGTCCGAGGAGATGGCACGGTCGGTCAACGCGTGGATCGCCGATGCCGTCGCGCAACATCCCACCCGCTTCCGCGGCTTCGGCACCATTCCGTTGCAGGACCTCGACCGTGCCCTCGAGGTGCTCGTGAACATCAAGGGATCGGGGCTGCACGGAGTGCAGCTGGGAACCAACGTCGCGGGCGTGCCCATCACCGATCCGGCCCTCGACGACATGTGGGGGGCGATCGACCGCGCGGACCTGCCGGTGCTGCTCCACCCCGTGAGCCCCCTGTCCGCCCAATGGTTCCCAAGCGGCGAGCTGACCTCCCACGCCGCCTTCCCCCTGGAGATCGGCGCAGCGGCCACCTCGCTGATCACCTCAGGAACCCTTGCCCGTCACCGGAGCCTGCGCGTTTGCGCCACGCACGGCGGTGGGGCCCTGTGGACCAGCCTGAACCGGCTCGCCCACTTCCACCATACGCGGGACTCAGTTCGTGCGAGCCTGAACGAACCGCCGATGCAGACGGCCCGGCGAATGTTCGTGGACTGCCTGACCTTCTCGCCTCGGGCCGTCAGGGAACATTGCATGACGCTTGGTGCAGGCACCATGGTCGTGGGCACTGACGCACCGTTCATCTCCGACCGGCCTGGGTGGACCGTCGACGAGGCGGGGCTCAGTCCTGCCGACACCTACGCCATCCGCGTCGGGACAGCACAGACCTTCCTTGGAATGGAGCCGGGACGTGATTACGACGACTGACTACCTGGCCGCGCTCTTCACAGCGCCGGGCGAGGTCGTGATGCGGACCCAGCCCCGCCCGGACATCGGCGAGGGCGACGTGCTCATCGAGGTGACCGCGTGCGGGGTCTGCGGCAGCGACCTTGCCTTGTTCGGCGGCGAGAAGGAAGGGGCGGGATTCCCGCTGGTCGCCGGCCACGAGATCGTGGGGCGTGTGGTCGAGATCGGCCCTTCCGCATCCGTTCGGCGGGGCCTGCGGGTCGGTGATCGAGTCGTCCTGGAAGAGGCCATCCCCTGCGGGACCTGTGCCGTCTGCCAGGATGGGCGGCACCGGCTCTGTGGCCGCGGTCGCCGGTTCGGCGGGACCCCCCTGAGTGGCGGCGGGGCCCATCTGGGTGGCTACGCCGAGATGGTCCTCGTCCCCCCGAACGCAGTCGCGCATCGGGTGCCCGAAGGGTTGGACGACGAACGCGCGACCTGGTTCATCCCCGTCTCCAACGGGCTCTCCTGGCTACGGTCACGCGCGGGGCTCCGTCCCGGCGAACGTGTGGTCGTGATTGGCCCAGGCCAGCACGGCTTGGGCACCGCACTAGCCGCCAAGGAGCTCGGCGCAGGCCAGGTGATCGTCTGCGGCCTCCATACTGACCGGACGCGTCTGGAGCTGGCGGAGCGACTTGGTGCCACCTCGGTAACGGTCGACCCGGACGGACGATGGCGCGAGGATGTCCGGCACATGACCGGCGGAGGTGCCGATGTCGTTGTCGACGTCACGCCGCGGTCTGCCGAGGTCGTGCGCGATGCGGTGTCGGTCAGCGACATGGGTGGGCGGGTGATACTCGCCGGGGTGAAGCGCGGCCGCCGGTTGGATGGCCTCGATGTCGATGCGATGGTCCTTGGTGAGCGGTCCATGCTCGGTGTCAACGCAAGGGAGTCCTGGGCGGTCCCTGCAGCCCTCGGCCTCCTTTCGCGAGGGGGACCTGGCCACGAGGTCCTCACCGGACCTGTGCTCCCGTTGGAGGGACTGCGGACGGCCTTGGACCTGCTGGCCGGGACCGAGGGTCCCCCTCCGGTGCATGCGGTGATCAGCCCGCTGGCTCGTTCGCGCGATGGGGCGAGTGGGTGAGGGTCGTCAGTCCGCGGGTGTCAACGGCGACGAGGAAGCCCGCGGACGAAGCGGTCGAGCAGCATGGCGAGTTGTTCGATGTCGGAGTCAGACCAGTCATGGAGCAGGTGAGCGACGCGGCGGGTCCGGTACCTTGAGATTCGCTGGGCCGCGTCCTGGCCCTTGTGGGTGAGACAGAGGAGCGAGGCTCGCCCGTCGGTCGGATCGGCCTGTCGGACCACCAGCCCCTGCGATTCGAGGGGCGGTAGCTGGCGGCTGATCGTCGATGGGGCGAGCCCCAATGAGTCGGCCAGGTCGGTCAGCCGCGTCGGGGCCTGGCCGCTCAGCCGGGCGAGGATGACCGCCCCGGCGGCGTCGATCCGGAACCCGGTCTCCGACTCGAGCTCGTCAGCTCCTGGAAGGCGCACATGTCGTACCACTTCATCCAGGTTGTGGCCGACCGACTCGACCGTCTGGGACACCTCGGTGGCAGCCATCAGGGGCTGGCCTCCACGAGCGGGCGATGGGGCGACTTCCGCCGCTGCCGCCGGTCCCAGACGGCCAGGAGCGACGGCTGGACGAGCACTGACCCCGCCAACGCGAAGACGATGGTCAACGCCGTCACCCCTCCGAACTGCTGGATCGGGATGAGCTCGCTGAACACCAGCACGCCGAACCCGACCGCCGTCGTCGCGGCCGAGGCCGCGAGCGCCCCGCCGGTGTGCATGACTGTCGACCGCATGGCTTCCTCGGTGGACGTGGCCAGCTCACGATCCTCGGTGAAGCGATGCGTGATGTGGATACCGTAGGGGACGCCGATTCCGATCGCCAAGGCGGCCACCGTGCTGGTCAGGACATTGAAGCTCAGCCCGAGCAGGTACATCGACCCGAGGACCCAGGACACCGACAGCACCGACGGGACCATGGTGATCGGTCCGAGCAGCGGACGCCGATTCACCATGCCGTAGTACCCCGTGAGCAGCACGAGCGCGGCGACCAAGGTGATCAGGATGGAGCGGACCTGGGAGGCGGTCATGGCGTTGATCACCTCGGCGATCACCATCTGCTCGCTGACCACGACGACGTCCTCCGTGGTGGGCCCAAGGAGTTCGAGCGCCGGCTGCAGGGCCTCGACGAGCTCGTCGACGTCGTCCTCACCAGCGGTGGACGACAGGGTCAGCAGTCCGGCCTGTGCGTCATCGGCCAGCAGCCGTTCGATCTCGCCTGGTGCGGTCTCCTCCACGAGCCGGTAGAGGGCGAGCATGTCGGCGTCGGCGGCGAACGCGCCATCGACCCACCCGTTCCCGCGCAGTGCAGCCTGGAGCGCCGCCGTGTCTCCGCCGTCCGTCGTCGAGCTGGGACCAGCTCCAGCCGCTGCGGCTCGCCCAGCGAGGCGTGCCACGACGCCGGGCGCGGAGCTGACCTGGGCACCTTCCAGCCCCCGCCGGATGAGCGTGGGGTCGACCTCGTCGATCGCCAGCTCTGCGGCGAGGACCGCGTTGGCGACCTCCGGGTCGGTGAAGTCCCCCTCCACCAGCACGTGGGTCTGCTCGGTGAGGTCACCACCGAAGAGCATCTCCGCGCGGGCAAGGACGACATCGGCATAGGACCCCTCAGGGATGAAGTCATCCTGGCTGAAGGAGGTCGACAGCTGGCTGGCGCCGACGGCCGCAACCGCGGTCACGAGGGCCGCGACGCAAAGCGTGACACCGGGGGCACGCTCGGTCAGGACGGCAAGGCGGGCCATTCCCCGGCTGAGGGCCAGCGGCCCCTGCCCCCTCCCCCCTCGAGCGGCCACGCTGGAGTTGACGGTGCTGGTCCGTCGGCGATCGAGCAGGTGTCGAGTTGCAGGGACGAGAGTCGCCATCACCACGAAGGCCGACAACACCCCGAAGGCCGTGAACAGGCCGAAGTCCCTGATCGGCGGCAGCGGGGTGAACCAGTTGGTGACGAACCCGATTATCGTGGTGGCCGTGGCGAGGACGAGCGCTCCCCCAACGGAGACCACCGCCATGCGCGCCGCCTCGTCGACCCCGGCACCCTCGGCGAGTTCCTCCCGGTAGCGGGATGTCAGATGGATCGCGTAGTCCACACCCAACCCGACGAGCAGCACGGGGATGACGATTGAGATCTGGCTGAACGCCCCCGTGATCCCGAGGTAATCCGGACCCAGGAGCACTCCGAACCCGTACATCCACACCACGGTCAACACCAGCCCGGCCAACCCGAGGACCACGTCGCTGACGGAGCGGTAGATGAGGCCCAGGATCAGCACGATGAGGAGCAGGCTGAGCCCGAGCAGGAACGGCAGCTGGTCCTGGAGGCCGCTCTCCAGCTCGGCGAAGAGGATGCCCTGGCTGAATGCGAGCACCTCCATCCCGTCCGGGAAGGTCAGATCCTCGAGGAGGTCGCGGAGGGCGACGCCTGCGGCCCTCTGCGCGGACTCGCTCGACGTGGCATCCAGCTGGATCAGCACGATCCCAGCACGAGCCGAACCAGCTTCCAGGTCTCGGTCGCGGCTCAGCAGACCCGCCAGCTGGGCGCCGTCGGGGCTTGCGAAGACCTGCGTCGAAAGGCTGTCCAGCTCGTTCGGGGGAACCGAGGAAGGGTCGAGCCCCTGCTGCTCAAGGGCGCCCAGCAGGCCGCTCGCGAAGGAGATCACGGGCGGTCCCAGCCCGCCCGGCTCCGCCAGAAGGGGGGCGACCGTCGGCGACGCGGTGGCGGCGTCGGTGATCTGCTGGGCCACCTGCAGGCCGTCGGGGCTCAAGACGTCCCCTCCGTCGTCGGCGTCGATGATCACCTGGACCGTGGCACCCGTGGTGGCGAAGTCATCCTGGACACGTGCGAACGCGGCCGCCAGGTCGGTCTCGGGTGCGAACGCGGTGATGTCCACCTGCGCCTGTTGCTGCGTGGCGAACACTCCAAGTACGACGGTGATCACACCGACGACGACGACAAGCGAGCGCGGGCGGTGTTGGACAAGGTACGCCAGCGCGTTGAGCAACTGAGTCACAGCAGACCTTTTTGAATGGACATGGGCGGAAGGTGCTCGACGACATCACAAGCTACATGTACGATACAACTATCTATGGACGGACGGACATGGTCCGAAGGCGACCGGCACCTGGCGTTGAGGTGTCACCGGCGGGCCCGCCCTGACCGTCCACCGCTCGAGCTGGATCACCGCGCCATCCTGAACACCACCAAGGCGCAGGTCATGCCCTACCTCGCGGATGCGGCCATCGTGGCCGACTGGTTCGGGGTGGGACACTGTGCGGAAGGCGAGGACGCCGTCTCGCTCCACCTCCCCGGGGTCGAGGCCACCCTGTCTGGGACGACGCAGTGGAGTCCTGACGGTGATGCGCTGATGTTCCACGGGACGAGACCACCACTCGAGGCCTTCCTGTCGGTCCAGACACTGATCCTGCCCCTCGGGCACTTCGGGACCGAGGTGCGGATTCACGTGGAGGTCCCCGACCAACGACCTGGGGTGCGACTCCTTGCCATCATCGATCGGGTCACGAGCCGCGGGCTCACCCGCATCCAGGCGGAGCTGGGGACCTGACCCGTGCCCCCCTCGTCGACGCACCTGTGGTGGCCGCTGACGACGCTCGGGGAGTACATGACCCCCCTTCTCGAGCGGTTCATCCTCGGCCTCACACTCCTGGGCCTGCCGTTGCTCCTCCTCCCCGGGTTGGCCGCAACGTCCTCCTGGGCGTACTGGGCTGTGCGTCAGACTCGTCTGAATCTGGTCGCCAACGACTGGGACGAACAGGTGACCCGTCCTGACGACCTCGACCACGCGATGTCTGAGTTGACCCTCGCGGGTGGCATCGGCGCATGGCTCCCCAGACGCAAGCTGGTGCCGGGCCAGGGGGGTACTTCGGTGCTGGGCCTCGGGCACGGCCGGTCCCTCCCGGTCCGGATCGTCCGACGCGTCCGGAGCCCTGCACTCCTCCAGGTCGTCCTCGCGGCGCGGGCCGGCGGCGAGATCGTCGTGGCCGTCCGCCTCCGAGAACTCCAGGACCGCACGGGTGTCCGCAAGGTCGAGCTATGGGTGACTGCGCGGGCACGGTCGGGTTCGACCCCCCGTTGCGTGCTGCGGAGGCTCCGCCGACTCACCAGGTACGCCCTCAGGGCCTGGGCATCCCACGCGGCCCCTCGGTCAGACCACATTGACATCGTCGAATCATTCCTGCCCTTCCCCAGAGCGGGAGGGCGGTATCGCTGAAAGAACTTCGGGGCTCCGTGGGGATCCGGCGTCCGCCCTCAGCGTGATCGGCCGCCGATGGCTGTTTCGTCCAGCGGAATCGGGCCATTGATCGTGGCGAGGGCTGGACGGAACATCGCACTCCGCAATCTTGCCCTCGCCGAAGGAGATCCGATGCCGAAGACCGCGACGCTGTGGAACGAGACCGTGGGGTGCGAGGTTCGCTTCCGCGACGCCGGCGGCGTCAGGACGCGGACGCTCGAGGTGGGCCAAGGAAAGGGCCCAGTCCTGTTCCTCCTCCATGGCACCGGTGGCCACGTGGAGGCGTTCGCCCGGAACATGCGGCGCCTCGGGGAACACTTCCACGTGGTGTCGGTGGACATGATCGGGCACGGTCTCACCGCCAAGCCCGACATCCCCTACGTCATCACCGACTACACCCGCCACCTCCGTGACCTCATGGACGGCATGGGTGTCCGTCAAGCGCACTTCCTGGGTGAGTCCCTGGGCGGATGGGTCGCCTCGTGGCTGGCCCTGGAGACACCCGAACGGATCGACAAGCTGATCAACTGCACGGGCGGCGTGTTCCGCTGGCCAGAGGGTGAGGACCCCCAGGAGGCGGAGGAGCGCCGCAACATGGTCAGCAAGAGCCAGTCCCTCAAGGAGCTGACCCGGGAGAACGTCCGCAAGCGGCTCGAGCTGCTGTTCCACGATCCCAACGACTGCACCGATGAGCTGGTGGAGCTGCGGCTCCGGCTGTACGAGCGGCCTGAGATGAAGGCGGTCGTGTCGCGGCTGCACCACATGCTGCCCTACGACTCGCCGGCGCGGGTGGAGTACAGCCTCACCGAGGAGCGGCTCAAGTCGATCAGCGTCCCGACCCTGTACCTGTGGGGCGAGTACAACCCTGGCTCCTCCGTCCGCAGCGCCGCACGGGCGGCGGAGCTGACCCCGGATGCCGAGCTCGTCGTCATCGACGACACCGCCCACTGGCCGCAGTGGGAGGACCCCGAGACCTTCGATCAGGCGGTGCTCGACTTCCTCCTTGCCAGCTGAACCCATGGGCCGCGACGCGCTGGACCTTGCTAGCCGGTTCGACCGGGACAGCGGGGTCGCGGTGCTCGGCGGCATCGCCGCCCTCGTGCGCCTGCCGATGCAGATCCATCGGCAGGAAGCCCGTGACGGGCGGCGGACCGCCACCTTCGTCAGCGGCTACGAGGGGTCTCCGCTCGGGGGCTACGACACCGCCTTGGCCCGAGAGGGTGAGCGTCTCGTCGCCCACGCGGTCCACCACCGGCCAGCGGTCAACGAGGAGCTTGCCGCCACGGCGGTCTGGGGAAGCCAGCAGGTGCGTGACCCCGAAGGGCTCGATGGGATCGTGGGCCTGTGGTATGGGAAGGCGCCGGGGCTGGACCGGGCGGGCGATGCCATCCGGCACGCCAACACCATGGGTGTGCCGCCGTCCGGAGGAGCCGTCCTGCTGGTCGGGGACGATCCGGCCTGCAAGTCCTCAACCATCCCATCGGCCAGCGAGTCCACCCTTGCCGACCTGAGCGTCCCCGTGCTGGTCCCCTCCGGGGCCCAGGACGTGCTGACCATGGGCCTGCACGCCGTCGCCCTGTCACGTTTCAGCGGGGCATGGACCGGCATGAAGATCGTGACCGATGTCGCCGATGGCTTCGGGAGCGTGGACCTCGATGCCGTATCGGCCGTGGCGCCACGGCTGCCGACGCTGGACATCGACGGCCAGCCCTGGCAGGCCCGGATCGCGAGGACGACGCCCCCCGAGAGCGTCGCCGCAGAGCGCCAGGTCCTCCGTGGGCGCCTGATCGCGGCGCAGCGCTACGCGGCCGCCAACGACCTCAACCAGGTCGAAGGAGCGCTGGGCGAGGCCTCGATCGGGTTCGTCGCCACCGGCAAGACCTACCTCGACCTGCGGGAGACGCTGCGTGAGCTGGGCCTCACCACGCGGCGAGACCTCGAGCAGGCCGGAGTTCGGCTGCTCAGGATCGGCATGCCCTACCCGTTGGACCCCGACGTCGTCCGGCGGTTCTCCCGCGGACTGTCCGACATCGTCGTCGTGGAGGAGAAGCGGCCGTTCCTGGAATACGCCATCCGTCGCATCCTCTACGGAACCGACCTCCAACCCCGGATCGTGGGACAGGAGGACGAGCGGGGGCACGAACTCATCCCCGTCGACGGGGAGCTCACGGTCGGCCGTCTGCTCGCCCCCGTTCGAGATCGACTAGGGCCGACGCGGCTGCCGCACTTCCCTCAGGCGGTGCCCGATGCCGGTGCCGCGCGGACCACCTCTCCGCCCCTCGTCGGCTCGGAACCGACCGGGGTGTTGCCGAGGGCGGCCCTGCCGTTGCTGACCAGGACGGCGAGCACGCGTGGTCCGTGGTTCTGCTCCGGCTGCCCCCACAACCGTTCCACGGTCGTCCCGGACGGCTCCTCGGTGGGTGCCGGGATCGGGTGTCACGCGATGGTGCAGATGTCCGGCGACGACCGCCGAACCGCCGACACCATCACCCAGATGGGTGGCGAGGGGGCCCAGTGGATCGGGATGGCCCCCTTCGCCCGTGAACGCCACCACTTCCAGAACCTCGGCGACGGCACCTTCTTCCACTCCGGCTCGCTGGCGATCAGGGCCGCCGTGGCATCCGGCGTGTCGATGACCTACAAGCTGCTCCACAACGGCGCGGTCGCCATGACGGGCGGACAGGACGCGGTCGGGGGCCGCCCGTTGCACGACATCGTCGCGGCGCTGCACGCCGAGGGGGTCGTCCAGGTCGCGGTCGTGGCCGATGATCCGGCCCGGGTGCGGGCCGTGGGCCCCCTGCCGGGCGCGGCATCCCTGCACGATCGTGAGGAACTCGACGCGGTTCAACGACGGCTCCAGGGCACGCCGGGGGTGACCGTCCTCATCTACGACCAGGAGTGCGCGGCCGAGGCGCGACGCGACCGCAGGCGTGGCATCGCGGCGACACCGACCACGAGGGTCATGATCAACGAGCGGGTCTGCGAGGGGTGTGGCGACTGCGGAGCGAAGAGCAACTGCCTCTCGGTCCAGCCCGTGGAGACCCCGTTCGGTCGACGAACGCAAATCCATCAGTCCTCGTGCAACTACGACTACTCCTGCGTGGAGGGCGACTGTCCGTCCTTCGTGACGGTGCAGGTCGGGGACGCGGCAGCGGGAGGTGTGGCCAACCGCACCCGTGTCCGCCAACGTCCACCTGCCCTCCCGGACCCGCCCCCGACGCCGACAGGGGCGCACGGCACCCTTCTGGCCGGGATCGGGGGAACCGGAGTGGTCACCGTCAACCAGGTGCTCGCCATGGCGGCGCAGCTCGACGGGCGCCGGGTCGTGGGGCTGGATCAGACTGGCCTGTCGCAGAAGGCCGGGCCTGTCGTGTCCCACCTTCGGGTGCTCGAGGGGGCCGAGCCGACCGCGAGCCCACGCGTGACCGCATCGACCACGGATGCCCTCATCGTCCTGGACCCGATCGTCGGGACCCAGGCGAGCACCCTCGCGATGGCCAGTCCGCAACGGACGGTGGCGGTCGTCTCCACCCGCGTGAGTCCGACGGGCGAGATGGTCGCCGACGCCCGGACCACCACCCCTCCCCTGGCCCAGCTGCGTCAAAGGATCGATGAGCGGACCCGCGCAACCGACAACGTGTACCTGGACGCCGCGGAGATCGCCGAACATCTCCTCGGGTCCCATCTGTACACCAACATGGTGGTCATCGGCGCCGCCCTCCAAGCTGGCGTGCTGCCCGTCTCACCGTCGTCCCTCGACCGTGCGATCGAGCTGAACGGCACCGCGGTGCAGGACAACCGGGACGCAGTGGCGTGGGGGCGGGCAGTCGTGTCAGCCCCGGCTGCGGTGCAGGCGTCGCTCGACGGTGCGAAGGTCCCCGCGACGGCACCTGCTTCGGCCGTCTCCCGGTCCGGCCCGCAGATGGCGAGGTCGACCCGAGCCACCCTCGCCGAAGCGGAGCTGCCGTCGGACGTGGCCGAGCTGGTGGCACATCGGGCCAGGGACCTCGTCGGCTACCAGGACCAGCGCCTCGCACGACGCTATGCAGGCAAGGTGGTACAGGTGTGGCGCGCTGAACGAGGGATCGACGGGACCGGAACCATTACGCGGTTGGCCGCCGAGAACCTGCACAAGGTGCTGGCCTACAAAGACGAGTACGAGGTCGCCCGGCTCTACGCGGACCCGGCGTGGCTTGCGTCGGTCAGGGAGGAGTTCCCCGATGCCTCCAACGTGCGCATCCTTCTCCACCCGCCGGTGCTGCGGTCCCTCGGGATGCAGCGGAAGATCGGCATCGGCCTGTGGGCGAAGCCGGGCTTGGAGATCCTGTACCGGATGCGACGAGTACGCGGGAGCGTTCTGGATCCCTTCGGGCACTCGCGGGTCCGTCAGGCGGAGCGGCGGCTCGTTGCCACCTACCTGGACGACCTCAACCTGATCATCATGACCTTGTCCGCTGGGACGGCCGATGACGCGGCGGCGCTCGCCGCCCTCCCTGACCTCGTCCGCGGCTACGAGGAGGTGAAGCTCCGGGGAATCGCGGACCTCGAGGCGAGGCGGCCCGGGCTCCGCCGGTCCCTGGCCACAGCCCATGCGGCAGGGATGGGTGACCAGCGAACCCCGACATGAGGCTGCCGCTCCACCGGAGCGACAGGGACCCGCGAGCCGGTTCCGTCTGGTGGAACGGTGGGGTGTTGGTGAGGGGGGCGGGTTGGTTTGGTGGTGGGGTCCGCGGGGGTGGAGCCGAGCTGGAGGAGTCGATGGTGGAAGCTGATGGG
>NZ_PGDQ01000031.1 GCF_003073135.1 Euzebya rosea | reverse complement strand
TCGAAAGGGGGGCGAAGCCTGCGGAGCCCCCCCTTGGGCAAGCAGAGTTCCCGGGCCGGCCCCTGCCACAGACGGACTAGCGCCGGAATCAGCTGGGAAGCCGGAATCAGCTGGGAAGAAAGAACGAAGGGCCGCCTGGGGGAAGGCGGCCCTTCGTGAAGGGGCGGAGGATGAGGGGGTTCCTGCCCCGTTGTGATGATCCTTCTTCGGTCCTGTCGGGGAACCGTATGGGGCGAAGCTGCCCCGCCGCGCCTGACGGCAAACCCCTCCGCGAAGAAATTCCTCGGGACGCCGCTCAGCGGCTGAGGGCGTCCACGACGTCCTCGGTGATCACGGCCGTCCCACCGACCACCTTCAGGCCTTCCGCGTGGCGGCCCAGCCAGTCGGTGCTGGCCGGCGCACCCGCCGGGTTCCTGCCGTCGATCAGCAGCAGCGGCGAGCCGCTTCGTGCAGCCGCCGGGCCGGCCGCCAGGGCGTCGGGGAAGTCCAGGCCGGTGGCGACCCAGACGTCGTCGTCGTCCAGGCCCGCGTCGCGAGCCACGTCGGCGACCGCCGCGCTGGTCGCGTACCGGGTGACGCCCGCGATCCGCACCAGCTCGGCGTCGGCGAGCTCGGCAGCCTCCTCGGCCACGGCGTCACGGATGGCGGCTGTGCCGCCGATGACGACGACCTCGTCGGGGCGGTACTCCGTCAGCAGGTCGGCGACCGCGTCAGGAAGGTGATCACCCTCCGTCAGCAGCACCGGTGCGTGGTCGTGGGCGGCCAGCGCGCTGGCGGACAGGGCGTCCGGCCATGCACGGCTGGCGTCGTCGGCGTCGCCGAGCGCCAGGTAGACCCGATCGATGCGCGCCGGCTCCTGGTAGGACGCGATGTCGTCGGCCACGACCGCGCTGAGCTCGTACCGGTCGTCGGCCTCCAAGCGGGCACGGAACCGCACGCCGATGTCCTCCAGGTCGTCCATCACCTGTGCCGACAGCTGACCCTCGTCACCGATCACGTAGGCGCTGAGCGGGTCGAGGCGGACGATCTCCTCGATGACGGCGTCCTCGAGGCCGTCGGCGCCGGAGAGCAGGACCGGGGAGTCGATGAGGCCGGCCAACGGGGCCGCGACGAGCGCTTCTGCGTGTGACCCGGCCGGCACGATGACCACGGCGCGTGAGTCGTCGGGCCACTCGGCCTGCGACAACGCGATGGAGGTGGCGACGCGGTTGGAGCCAGCCAGCCGGGCGATGCTGAGGTTGCGGTCCTCCGACGGTTCGTCGGTGGGCGCCTCGTCGGGGCCGTTGGACGGGGTGTCGTCGGGCTCGTCGGTGGGCCCACCCGAGCCGCCGTCGGATGTGGGGGGTGGGGGGACGTCGCCACGATCCTGCGCGGCCAGGAGGCTGCGATAGGGGTTGACGTATCCGGCTTCCTCGGACTGGTTGTCGTCGTGGATGGAGAAGTGCAGGTGGGCTCCGGTGTTCTCGGCGTTGCCCGAGTCGCCCACGTATCCGATCCACTGGCCTCGCTCGACGCGCACGCCCTCCTCGATGCCCGGCGCGAAGGCCCACTCGTCGCCACCCTGTCCGTCGTCGGTGCCCGGAGTGTCGTTGTTGAGGTGGATGTAGGAGTACTCCAGGCCGTCGTCGCCGCAGATCTCCAGCATGTAGCCGGACAGCTCGATGTTGCTGGCGCCGTCACCCTTGACGTAGCAGACGGTGCCCCCGACCGCGGCATGCACGTGCACCAGCTTGTCCGCCATCAGGTCGGTGGCCCGGTGGGTCCGGCTGCCGGAGCGCCCGTGGTCGAAGCTGTCGATGTACGAGTTCGGCCCGGACAGGGGGAACGTCAGGTCCACGAGGCGTTCGTGACCGGTGTCCTGTGCAGCGGAGGGCAGGGCCAGCAGCGCGACCGCGAGCAGCGCCGCAAGAGGAGCGGCAAGGCCCAGCAGCCGACGGCGGAGGAGCGGGGAGGGAGCCATCATGTGCATCACAACAGAGTGTGTCGTCACTCTGGCCCACAACCTGACCACCTCGACAGTGGCCGATGGTCCAGACGGTCCGATCCCGCGGGGACTCGACCCGCCGCCTCCGCAGACCAGCGAGATGTCCGGACACAAGAAGATCGGCGGCCCGCCGTGCCGGGGGGGAGGACACGGTGGGCCGCCGGAAGCCTGACTATAGCCGCTCGACTACCACGAGCGCCATCGAACAGCGTTCATTATTTTGATTTATTGCTGGAACTATGGTACTGGATCCGGCGAACTGGACCCGATCAGGCCGTCTCGCCCGATTCGACCTGTGGTTCGGCGGCCGGAGCGGCCTCGCTGGCCCCGTCCAGCCCCAGCTGGGAGCGGATCTCCGACAGGCGCGCCTGGGCCTCGGTGTTGAGTGCGGCCTGCTCGATCTCGAGCATCCGACCCTCGATCGATTCGCCCTGGAGCTCCTGCGCACCCTTGGCCTGTGCGTAGCGCCGCTCGATCTTGTCGCGGACCTCGTCGAAGGTCGGTGTGTCCTGCCCCACCTGCTCCGACAACGAGGCCATCGCGGAGTTCATCTGCTCCTGCATCTTGGCCTGGTCGAGCTGCCCCATGAGCTGCTGGCGCTCTGCCAGCTTCTTCTGCAGGGCGGTGGAGTTCTGCTGCACGGCGGACTTCGCCTGGTCGGCGGCCTGCGCGGACTGCAGCGACAGCGCCTTGAGGTTCTCCACCTCGTGCTCGATGGAGATCAGGCGGTTGGCGAAGGACTCCGCCGCGGCGGTGTACTCCTGCGCCTTCTTGGCGTCACCCTTCTTGGTGGCGTCCTCGGCCATCAGCACGGCCTGACGGGCGGACCGAGTGACCTTCTCGAGCTCCTCCATCGACCGGTTCAGGCGCATCTCGGTCTGCTTCTGGTTGGCGATCACGTTGGCCGCCTGCTCCTTCAGCTTCCGGTGCTGCTCCTGCGCCTCGAGGATCGCCTGCTCGAGCTGGACCTTCGGATCGGCGGCCTCGTTGAACTTCCCCGTGAACAACGCCACGAGGTAGTTCCAGGACCTCTTGATCAGCTTGAACATCTACGCAACTCCCATCTGGGCGGTTCCACCGCCGGTGTCTTCCAGCGCCACTCTCAGCGCTTCCATTTCTCCTACGAGGCTGTCGACGTGGGAGTCGAGCCCCGAGAGCTGGCCGGAGTCTCCGGACAGCGACAACTCGACCGCACGCGCGACGGCCTCGTCAAGGCGGGCGTCCAGCAGCCGCAGCCGTTCGGCCGCCTGCTGGGTCACGGTCTCCAGCCGACGCACGGTGGCGACCTGGGACTCCAGGGCCTCGACCCGCTTCAGGTTGGCGTCGCTGGCATGGCGCTGGGCTTCCTGTCTCGCCATGGCGAGGCTGCGTTCGGCCTGGCTGGTGTTGAGCTGGTGCAGGCCGTCCTGCAGCGCCTGGCCACGCTGCGCGATCCGCCAGGACTCCCGTACGCCGTCCTGGATGCGGTCCCCGATGAGGGTCAGCCGGTCCTTGAGCGGCCCCGGCTTCGCCGAGGACAGGACCTTGTCGTAGCGCGCCTTGGCGAACTGCGTCTCCAGCACGTACTCCCGCCACGGGGAGCGCAACGCCCTCGGGTTGATCTCCTCACCCCTGCCGCGACGCGGGATGGCTGCGGCCACCCGACCCGCGTACGCGCCGACGCCGAGGACGGCGCCGATGATCGGGCCCCCCAGCAGGATGCCCGCCGCGGCGGCGCCGCCCAGCAGCAGGATCGACGAGGGCGCGGTGATCGCCCGGGCAACACCCGGGGTGAGGAACCGATCCCTCAGCGACTGGTCCTCGATGGCCGTCATCGGCGCGGAGCCTAGCGGTTCCGGGGGTGGTTGGACATCAGTGGTTCTCCGTAGGGGACCGCTCGTGATCGCCCCGTCAGAAGTTGGAGATCACCGCGGTGAAGACCTGGTCGATGGACCGCGGGTCGGACGCGTCGTAGCTGGTCGCGTTGGTCGCCACGGCGATCTGCTCGAGCACGTTGAAGTCGGCGTCGCGCCCGTAGCCGATGGGGAAGACACGCACCTGCGCGGCGGTCTCGCCGCGGGCCTGCTCCTCGAGGTAGGTCAGCAGGCCCCCCAGGTCGGAGTTGCGGGGATCGTCGTTGACGCCGTCGGTCAGCAGCACGACGGCGTTGATTCGCGTGGGGTCGTAGACCTCGACGATGTCGGCGAAGCTGTCCCGGGTCACGGTGTACAGCGGCGTGCCGGCCACCGGGAACAACCCGGCGAGGGCCTGCTGCAACGCCGCTTCGTTCTGGCGGACCGGACCGAGTGGCACCACGTCGAGGTAGTCCAGCGGCTGCCCGTCGGCGTCGATCGCGATGTCGGTGGAGAACGTGCGCAGTCCGACGATGTCGTCGTCGATGAACTGCTCCAGTGCCGTCGTGGCCGCCCGGGTCGCCAGGTCGAGCTTGGTCTCGCGTGACCCGTCGTCGGAGGCGAAGTCGGCCATGGACCCCGAGACGTCGAGCACCAGCAGGACCTGGGCGGCCTTGCGGGTTCGTCCCCATTGCTCGATCAGGTCGACGAGGACGCCCGGCTCCGGGACCTCCAGCGTGGTGGTCGGCTGGGCGGGGTCGACGCCGTTCTCCGCGATGATCGGATCACCGATCGGCACCTCGATGTTGCCCGGACGGAACCCGAACTCCAGCACGCGCTCCTGGTTCTCCGGACGCTGCACGAAGTCGGTGAACACCCGTGCGGCTGCGACCTCGTCGGCGTCGACCCATTCGGCGTCCTCGAGCACGAAGAACGGGTTGTCGCTGAACAGCGTCCCCTCCTCGGGGTAGATCGCGACCAGCGGGATGCGTGGCGGCACGACCTCCTCACCGGGTTCGATGACGCCGTCGGGGTTGCCGCGGTTGTAGTTGATGAGGCTGACCTCCTCGATGGCCACCGCCGAGGCGTAGGTCAGCGCCGTCCCACGGACGTCGTTGCGGTACCAGTTGTTGAGGAAGGTCAGGGTCGTGTCGCCGTAGTGCACGACGGCGCTCTCGATGGTGCGCGCGTTGTCGACCACGTCGGCACGCGAGATGTCCTCGCCGGTCAACCCGCGGGTCTTGCCGGCCAGCGCGTAGTACTGCGCGATGAGGGCGGCCAGCCCGGAGGTGGAGAAGTTCGGGTTGGTCTTGCCGAGGCGGAAGGGCCCCCATTCGGGATGGCCGTAGGCGGCCCAGCCCTCGGGGTTCTGGCTCAGCTCGAGCAGGTCGTTCCAGCCGACGGGCTCCTCGGGATACCCCAGCGCCTCGGCCATCGGCTCCGGCATCGCGATGACCAGCGGGGTCAGCATGAACGGTTCGAAGTCGGTCGGCGCGATCGGCGCCTGTCCTGCGTCGATCAGCTGCTGGTTGAGCACACCGCCCCAGGCCGACCCGGCCGGCGACCAGATGACGGGCCGCGGCCCCTCGAGGTCCTCGTCCCAGCCCTCGGCGAGCAGCGTGGCCGCGCTGCCGGACGCCTTGCGGAGCGGGCGGACGAAGATGCAGCGGCCGTCGATCTCCTCACCGGCGTCGTTGAACTCCCGGGCGAGGTCGTTCATCAGGTCGATCTTCTCGCTCGACACCGCGATGTCCACCGTGACGCAGTCCCCGGGATCCGCGTCGGAGAACTCGCCCTCGGCTGCGGTGTCGGTCGACGGGTCGTCGCCCCCGCCGCCGGGGATGCAGGCTGCGGCGAGCAGCGACAGCACGAGCAGCACGGCGGCAAGGTTGGCTCGGCGTGACATGGTGTTCCCCTTCGCGGATCGCGCCCCTCGACGCATGACTACTGCTCCCATCGTTGCCGAAGGGCGACCAGGACTCCACCCGAGGGCAGCCCGTCGTCCTCGCCCACGGCCGGGCCGCCGTCAGCGGACGCCCCGTCCGGGCCCCGCCAGCCGGCGTCGCGGAGCTGCGCCCCCACCTGCTCGCCGACGTCGCGGGCATCGTCGGGATCGGCGTCGCCCACGGCGACCGCCACGACCGCCAGGGACGCGACCGGCTCGGGATACAGGATGACCGGCACGTTCTGCGCGGCCCGTCCGGTGACGTCCAGCGCCTCTGCCTCGGTGACCACCGCGCTGTCGTTCTGCGACCCGGCGAAGCGGATGATGTTCTCCACCCCCGAGGGGCTGACCGTGCTCTCGCGCTGCACCGCGTCCAGCCAGCCGATGAAGCCACCGGTGGAGAAGCCCGTCAGGTTGAACGGCGCACCCGCCTCGGCGAAGTAGCCGCCCGCCAGGGCAGCCACGCCGGCGATGCCCTCGGTGTCGGTCGACGGGTCCGCGAACGCCGGTCGCAGGTCACCGGTCGTCACCAACGACGATGCGCAGGTCCACGTCGGTCCGCAGTCCATGACGTCCGTCTCCCGACCCGACGCGACGACCAGCACGATCGGCGAGGTCGCCACGACTCGACGATCGTCTGACAGGGTCGTGGTGCTCCGTCCCGACTCCTCGATCATCTCCACCACGACCGTCGGGGCGACCAGCACGTCGTGGGCGACGTCGGGGGTGCTGAAGGCGTCGACCAGGGCCTGGCTGCCCAGCCGCGCCGAGCCGGCGGGACAGGCGGTGCCGAGCACGGCGTCGCACGCGACCGCCAGGCCGGTCACGGGTTGCTCGGCGACATCCTCGGCCGGGTCGGTGCCGCCCGGGTCGTCGGTCGGGGCGATGAACTCGGTCCGCACGAACCACGCGCCGCCGACGAGGGCGACCGCGACGACGAACGCCAGCGCCTGCTTCATCGACAGCTCCCCATCAGGAGGTCACGATCCGCTCGGGCAGGTCCTCGGGTGTCAGCGTCGCGAGGTCGTCCGCCGACGGGTCCTCCATGGCCACCACCCGGGTGGCGTGCAGCTGGACGGACTCCTCGAACACGTTGCGGGCCAACCGGCCGTTGCCGAATCCACGGTCGCGCGGGACCTCGTCGAGCAGCTCGGCGAGCCGCACCTTGGCCTCGTCGTCGAAGCGGTAGTCCGACCCCCCGGAGATCAGCTCGGCGATCCGCACGAGCTCCTCGGTGGTGTAGTCGGGGAAGTGGATCGTCTGGGGGAACCGTGACCGCAGTCCCGGGTTGGACGACATCAGCTCGGCCATCTCGTCGGTGTAGCCGGCCATGATGACGACGGTGTCGTCGCGCCGATCCTCGACGAGCTTCACGATCGCGTCGACGGCTTCCCGCCCGAAGTCCTTCTCCCCGCCCCGGACCAACGAGTACGCCTCGTCGATCAGGAGGATCCCCCCTCTGGCGGAGTCGAAGACCTTGACGACGTTGGTGGCGGTCTGGCCGACGAACCCGGCGACCAGGCCCGACCGGTCGGTCTCGACGAGATGGCCCCTGGGGACGACCTCGAGCGTCCGGTAGATCTGCGCCAGCAGCCGGGCCACGGTGGTCTTGCCGGTCCCGGGGTTCCCGGTGAACACCAGGTGGTGGCTCTGGTCCCCCACCTTCAGGCCCTTCTCGGCACGAAGCTTCTGGACCTGCAGGAGGTTGGTGACCAGCTTCACCTCCCGCTTGACGGCGTCGAGGCCGACGAGGCCGTCGAGCTCCTCCAGCAGCTCCTCCAGCGGACGGACCGGCGGCAGCTCGATCTCGACCGGCACGTCCTCCTCGACCGCTTCGGCCGCCTGAGCCCCGGCCGGCGTGCCCGCGGTCGGGGACGCGCTCCCTGCGGTGGGTTGCTTCCGGACGCCGCGCGGCAGGCCCGCCGCGCTGATGGAGCCCAGCAGGGTGCGCCGGAACCGTTCGATGGCCTCCAGCTCGGCATGCTGGGTCACGCTGTCGAGCGCAGCGACATGGTGGGCCAGCCGGAGCGCATGCACGTAGTAGGTCCAGGCGTGGTTGGTCCCACGGGCCTTGTCGGCGACGATGAGCGTGTCGAACATCAACGAGGCGCTGTCGATGAAGCTGCGCTTGCCGGCGATCAACCCCGTGGCGCGGATGTCGGCCGGCGTGGCGTGGTGGATGTGGGTGTCCATGAGCCCGCTGAACGCGCCGATCAGCGCCCACAGCTCCTCGTCGGTGTGCGTGCCGTCGGCATCGACGAACGCGCTGACGATCTCGTAGGCCTCGGCGACCACGTCAGCCCGCGGCTCGGCGCTGCCCAGCTCGGTCAGGGCAGGGGTGACCCCATCGACGAAATCACGGACGGGGACGCGCAGGGAATCACTCACGGGTTCCACAGTCTGCCGCATGGGACCGCCGGATCGTCGAATGGAAGACTGCGGTCAGGTTTCTGCTAAAGGTTCCGGACGTTCGTGCCGAGGCCCTTGACGCGGGACATGGTCCGCCGTTCGTGTTCCCGGAAGCCCGTACCCTCAGCTGGAGCAGTCATGACGAAGTCCACCACCACGAAGTGGAAGCTCGCGTTCTACAAGGGCATGGCCCTGGTGGCGGTGATCGCCGCGGTCGCTGCGCCGCGAAAGTGGAACTGATCCGATGAGCCTGCGGGCCGCCCACAGCGAACGCACCTGGGGCCCGCACCTGCTCCCCGCGATCGTGGCCGGGGTGGTCGGCGCGGGCGCCTTGGCCTGTGCGCACGCGGTGGCGGTGGGCGTCGACTCCGGGTTCGTGCCGGCAGTCCCCTGGCTCGCCGGCCTGCTGTTCGCGAGCATGGTCGTCGCCGAGGTACGGCCCCTGCGGACCATCCGTCCGAGCGATGCCAGCATCATCACGGTCTCGCTCGCCTACTCCTGCGCGCTCGTGTTCGTGCTTCCCGGGTACGGCGCCACGCTGGCGGTTGCCGCCGGGACGCTGTTCGCCGACCTCCTGGACCGGGCTGCACCACAGAAGGCCGCCTTCAACACCGCGATGATGGCGCTCTCCATCCACTTGGGGACCGTCGTCGTGCGCGCCGGCGGTGCGCAGGACCTGGCGACGGTGGACCCCCGTGACCCCATGGTGCTCGTGACCCTGCTGGCCGCCTTCGTGGTGATCTACACCGTCCCCACGGTGCTCGTGGCCCTCGTGCTGTCGGCGGTGGAGGGGGACTCCCCCGTCGCGGTCCTGCGGCGGGACTTCTTCTCCACGTTGCCCAGCGACGGGATGTTGCTCCCCCTCGGGCCCGTGCTGGTCGTCGTCGGCACCCACTACCCCGTCCTGCTGCCGCTGGCGATGGTCCTCACGCCGGTCGTGCACATGTCCACGCGGATCTCCAGCGAGCACGAACGGGACGCCACCGAGGATCCGCTGACCGGACTGCTCAACCGCCGCGCGCTCGAGCAGGAGGCAGAGGCCGGGCTGGACCGGGCGGCTCGGTCGGGCCGACGCGTCGTCGTGCTCCTCGTGGACCTCAACGGCTTCAAGGCGATCAACGACACATGGGGCCATCACGCCGGCGACGAGGTCATCGTCGAGATCGCCCGCCGGCTGCGCGACCGGATGCCACCGTCTGCACTCGTGGCGCGCCTCGGCGGCGACGAGTTCGCGGTGGTCCTGTCGGACGTCTCGTCCCCGGACGTTGCCGTGGAGATGGCCGAGGTCGCGTCGGAGGCCTTCGTCGACCCGGTCGAGGTCGACGCAGTCGAGGGTGTGCCGCTGGAGGTCACCGGGGCGATCGGTGTGGCGACGAGCGGTCCGGGGTGGTCGCGCTTCGGGGAGCTGACGCGTGCGGCCGACGCCGCCATGTACGCCGGCAAGCGCCGTGGGCTGCCCTACCTGCTGGCGGACCCGGAGAGCAGCGACGGCCAGCACGTCCAGGCGCTCGAGCGGGCCATCGACGGCGACGAGATGCACATGGTCTACCAACCCCTGGTCGACTCCCGAACCGAGGCGGTCATGGGCTTCGAGACGCTGGCGCGGTGGAACCACCCCCAGCACGGGCCGATCCCACCGTGGGAGTTCGTGCGGGACCTCGAGGCCACGGGCGTCCTCATCGGCCGCTTCACCGAGCGGGTCCTGGGCGACGCGGTGGTGATGCTGCGCCGCCTCCACGACGAAGGCCACCCGGTCTCCATCAGCGTGAACGTGTCCCCCCTCAACCTGGCCGATCCCGGGTTCGTCGACACGGTCCTGCGGACGCTCCGCGATCACGACATCGAGAGCCGCTGGCTGGTGCTGGAGATCACCGAGACCGCGCTGATGTCCAACCTGGCAGGGTGTCGCCGGGCGCTGCGCCGCCTGGTCGACAGCGGAGTGGGCGTGTCCCTCGACGACTTCGGTTCCGGCCACTCCTCGCTGGCGATGATCAAGGACATCCCGCTGACCGAGCTCAAGATCGACCGGTCGTTCGTGACCAACACCGGCGACGAACGCGGGGTCGCGCTCCTGCGCACCCTCGTCGAGCTGGCTCGCATCCACGACCTCAGGTCCATCGCAGAGGGCGTGGAGGACCGAGCAACCCTCCGCGCGCTCGCCGACATCGGCTTCGACCAGGTGCAGGGCTGGGGCATCGGCCGTCCGCTGGGCGCCGAGGAGACCCTGGCCTGGATGTCCGGCCGGACGTCCCTCGACCCGGGTGGCCAGCACGGAGTGGACCTCACGGTCGTCGAACGATGAACGGCCTCCGGTGATCGTCCTCGTCGCGGCCGGGACGGTCGTGCTGGCCTGGGTGCTGCTGCGCCGCGACGCCGGGGCCCTCGCCGGGATCGACCTGCGGGCACCATGGCTGCCCGTCGTCGTCGTGCTCGCCCAGGCGGTCGCGCTGGAGGTCATCGAGGCGTGGTACGCCGTCGCCCTGGGCCTGCACGCGCTCACCTACGCGGCGGCCGTTGCCTGGTTGTGGGCGAACCGTCGGGTCCGGGGACTGTGGCTGGTCGGCGTCGGCGCGCTGCTCAACGTCACGGCGATGGCCAGCAACGGCGGGGTCATGCCCGCCAGGTCCAGCGGGCTGTCCGCTGCCGGGCTCGGACCGCAGGGCGGGTTCGTCAACAGCGCGGGCGCCGACTCGGCCCTGTGGTTCCTGGGCGACGTCTTCGCCATCCCCGACGGGATGCCGCTGGCCAACGTGTTCTCCGTCGGGGACGTCGTGCTGATCACCGGGCTGGCGTTGCTGCTGTGGCAGCTCCCGCGATCCGACACCCGGTCACCGGCACGTCCGGACGCACCGGCGCCGCGGCAGGACGTGGCCGCACGAGGTTGACTGGCAGCATGCAGCCGCCTCCAGAGACGACCGACCGGACGATGACGGACACGATCACCTGGGTCGACGGCCACATCGAGCTGGTGGACCAGACGGCGTTGCCCCACGAGGAGGTGGTCCTGCGTGTCACCACCGTGTCCGACTTGGTGGCGGCCATCCGCCGCCTGTCGGTGCGGGGGGCACCCGCGCTCGGCGTCGCCGGCGCATACGGCGTGGCGCTGGCGGTGGCAACGGTCCCCGATGCCGAACTCGCCGCTGCCATCGAGTCGATCAGGACGGCCCGACCCACGGCCGTCAACCTCGCCCGCATGACCGATCGGGTGGCCGCTCGCCTGGCCGACGGGTTCGGGGCAGTGCTGGACGAGGCACACACCGTGTACCGCGAGGAGATCGCGGCCAGCATCGCGATGGGCACCAGGGGCGCGGACCTCATCGACGAGCTCCTCGGCGACCGGGACGTCCGCGCCATGACGATCTGCAACACCGGGGGCCTGGCTGCCGTCCGTCGGGGCACGGCGCTCGCCGTCGTGCAGACCCTCCACGAGCGCGGGCGGCTGGCCGACTGCCTCGCGCTGGAGACGCGTCCCCTGCTGCAGGGGGCGCGCCTGACCGCATGGGAGCTCGGCCGGATGGGCGCACCCCACCACCTGGTGGTCGACAGCGCCGCACCGTTCCTGCTGTCCCGGGGTGCGGCCGACATCGTGCTCGCCGGCGCCGATCGGATCGCGGCCAACGGGGACACGGCGAACAAGGTCGGCACCTTCTCCCTCGCCCTGGCAGCCCGCCACGCGGGGGTGCCGCTCGTCGTCGTCGCACCCGAGTCCACCATCGACCACGACACCCTCGACGGTGCAGCCATACCGATCGAGGACCGCGGCGCGGCCGAGGTCGGCGGGTTCGGCGACAGCCGCACGGCACCTCCCGACACCCCGGCGATCAACCCCGCCTTCGACGTGACGCCCGCCGCGTTGATCCATGCGATCGTGACCGACCAGCGAGTGATCATGACCTCCCGCGGGGAAACGCCCTAGCCCGGGCTCGGTGGATGCCCCGCCGGGGGCAGCACGAGCGGTGCGGGGTCGAGGGTGACCACGCGCGGCCGGTTCGCGAGCCACTCCCCCACGTCAAGCGCGGGCATCGGACGGGCCAGGTGGAAGCCCTGGAGGACGTCGCACCCGAGCTCGAGCAGGCGGTCGGCGATGGCCGAGGTCTCCGCACCCTCCGCGACCGTGGACAGGCCCATCTGGTTGGCGAGCGCGACGACGGTCCGGACGATGATCTCGTCGTCGGTGTCGTCGAGGATCGCTCCCACGAAGCGGCGGTCGATCTTCAGCTCGTCCAGCGGCAGGTCCCGAAGGCTCGACAACGAGGAGAAGCCGGTCCCGAAGTCGTCCACGGAGACACGGACGCCCAGCGCCCGGAGCTCGGCGAGGACCCGCGCGGCCCGTCCCGGTTCGCGCAGGACGCTGTTCTCGGTGATCTCCAGGGTGATGGCCGACGGTGGCAGGTTCGCCCGGCGCGCGGCGTCGGCCAGCACCACGGGGAACCGGAGGTCGTGCAGGACACGCGCCGAGACGTTGATGGCGATGCCCACGTCGTGTCCGTCACGGACCCACCCGGCACAGTCGCGCAGCGCCTCGTCGATCACTCGCGCGGTGAGGGGACCGATGAGGTCGGTCTGCTCGGCCATCGGCACGAAGTCGCTCGGCCCGATCCGTCCGAGGGTGGGGTGCTCCCACCTGACCAGCGCCTCCAGCCGGTCGGTCATGCCCCGCCGGACGTCGGTGATCGGCTGGTAGTGGACCGTCAGCTCGCCCGCCTCGATGGCCGAGCCCAGCTGGGAGACCAGCGACAGGCGACCGGGCGCGTCGTCGCGATCGACGTCGTTGCCGAAGATGCGGACACCGGCACCGGAGGCCTTGGCCGAGTACATGGCCACATCCGCGCGTCGCATCAGCTTCGAGGCCGGCGGGGTAGGCCGTCCGGGGTCGCTCGTGGCGATGCCGACGCTGCCCGAGATCGTCAGCGGGAAGCCGTTGGATCCGACCGGCCGGGCCAGGGCTGCGTGGACCTGCTGTCCAAGACGCAGGATGCCGTCGGGGTCGTCGGAGGACGCCATGAGCGCGAACTCGTCACCGCCGAGGCGCGCGACCACGGCTCGTGAACCGATCTCCTCGCGCAGCCGGGTCCCGACCTCGATCAGTACCGCGTCACCGACGTCGTGGCCGAGGTTGTCGTTGATCTCCTTGAAGTCGTCGAGGTCCACGATCATGACCCCGAGCACCCCCGTGGAGTGCAGACCGCGGGTGGCCACGGCGTCGCGAAGCCGTTCGAGGAACAGCCGACGGTTGGGCAGGCCGGTCAGGGCGTCGTGGGTTGCCTCGTGCTGACGGGCGGCGGCGATCTCGCCGGACCTGAAGACGAGGTACCACGTCAGCAGCAGGGGAACGAGCAACGCGGGGGACGCCCGGCCGAGCACGGCCAGCACCGGTCCGAGCGCCAGGAGGAGCCCCTCGGTGGACAACCCCACGACGGCGTCACGACGCAGCACCCCGAGCAGCGGCAACCCCCGTCCCAGGGCGACGGCGGCGGCGAGCAACACGGTGGCGCAGACGTGGATCGTCAGCAGTCCGGCCACGGCCGCGAGCGCCCAGGAAGTTGTCAGCGGGGCACCGTCGGCGAGCGTCGTCCGGTGCCCCAGCAGCTCCAGGACGCCGAGGCCGGCGGCAACGGCCATGGCCCGCATCGCGGCCTGGAACACCACCCGGACCGGGGAGCGGCGCCGGACGACGCCGGCAACGATGTTCGTTGCCAGCGTCACCGCGATGACCAGGGTTCCCTCGCTCGTGAACAGCAGCGCGGTCACGAAGGCCCACGAGGGTGCGATGAACGTCGTGCCGTTGCGCCGCAACCAACGAACGGGGCAGATCTCGCCCACGACGATCAACGCGGTGAACACCACCGCGAGCAACGGCGCCTCGCCGACGCCGGAGGTGCGGTCGACCAGCACGCTTCCGACCGACAGCCCCGCGCCCATGATGGCCACGAGCACGACGAGTGTCCGGTAGTGCCACCGCCACCGTGGCACCGCAGCGTGACCGCTCAGCACGTTGTCGAAAGCTCCAGGGTCGAGGTCATCAGCGGACGGGGTTCGTGACCACAGCGGGACTGCGACCGCGTCGCGAAGTGCATGCTAGGGGCCGTTCGCGCCGACGGATCGGAGGCAGCCCCACGCATCGTGCCCTTCCACGCGAGCGGGTTCGACGAATGTCCACCGATCGTGCGGTCCCCTGTCAAGCTCGTCGGGCGCAAGCCTCCGTTTGGGGTCGTGCGTCGGCTCGTGAGACGGTTCGCGTCGTGGACCTCGACGCACACCTCGCGACCCTGCCACCACCAGCGATCGTCTACACCGATCTCGACGGCACGCTGCTCGGACGGAACGGATCGATCCTGGCCGACGGTGAGGGGCGCCCCACGCTGGACGGGGTGGCCGCGCTGGTTCGTGCGCGGCAGGACGGGCTGCTGGTCGTTGCCGTGTCCGGTCGGCGGGTGGCTGACCTGCGCGGTGACGTCCGCCTGCTCGGACTGGACGGCGCGATCGCGGAGGCCGGTACCGTCAGACTCGTCGACGGCGACGCGCGGATCGCGTGGGGCGCGTGCCCAACCGACATCGCCGACACGCCGAGGTCAGCGCTGGTCGAGACCGGCGCCCTGCAGCTGGTGCTCGACTGCTTCCCCGGCCGGATCCGGGTCTACAGCCCGTGGGACGACGGCCGTCTCGGTGGGGTCCTGCTGCACGGCCGCGTCGACACGACCGTCGCCAACGAACGCCTGGCCGCCGCAGGCATCGGCTGGGCGCGCCTGCTCGACAACGGTTCGACGGGTGGTTGGCCCGATCTCGACGGGGTTCGGGCGTACCACCTGATCCCGCGTGGCGTGGGGAAGGCCGCAAGCGTCGCCGCGGACCTCGAGGACCGTGGGCTCGTTGCCGATCGTGCCGTCGCCGTCGGGGACTCCGAGGAGGACCGGACCATGGCGGAGGTGGTCGGCACCTACGTCACGGTCGCCAACGGCCATGGCTCGGCTGACGGCAACCGGTTCCTGGCCGACCGGTCCCACGGCGCCGGTGTGGCCCTGGTGATCGACGCCGCCCTGACGGCACGGAGCCGCGGCCGCTGACCCTGGCGGTCAGGCCAGCGAGGACCCGAGCCGTTGGTCCTGCAGCGCGGACTCGACCTCGTGCTTCGCTGCGGCGAGCTGCCCCCGCTCGACGCGTGGCCCGTCGCCACGCCCGTCGCCAGCCTCGCGGTCCTCCGCCCGGTCCCCGGCCCGGCGACGCTTGTGCCGGTACATGTCGGTGTCGGCCCGGTCGAGGACGTCATCGACGGTGTCACCGGGCCGCATGACCGTCCACCCGATGGAGCAGCTCATCACCACCTGCGCGTCGTCGCCGAGCTGGATGGGGCGGCGCAGGGCGTGCCGACAGTCCTCGGCCACCGACTCGGGGTCCCTGTTGCCGCACGTGTCATTCAGGACGATCGCGAACTCGTCACCGGACAACCTGCCGACCACGTGGGCAGGACCGGTGGCCCGGTCCAGTCGACGCGCGACCTCTCGCAACACGGTGTCCCCTGCCGCGTGCCCGTGGGTGTCGTTGACCACCTTGAACCGGTCGACGTCGATGTAGAGCAGGGAGCTGCACCCGTCGGCGCCCCGCCCGAGGAGCTGCCCGACCAGCTCGACCAGTCCCGCACGGCTGACCGCGCCGGTGAGCTCGTCGGTGTGCAGCCGCTGCACGAGTGTGTCGCGGTACTCGTCGCGTTGGACGACCAGGTGCTGGAAGCGCGCGACGAAGAGGAACGTCAGGACCGTCCCGAGCACCCAGTCCGACGCGATCGTCGTGATCCCACCGCTCCACCGGACCGCGGCGGCCACCGGGAAGAACAACATGCACGACCCCAGGCCGACCACCTGCCACGTCGCCGACCCGGAGGTCGACGGCGTGCGTGGGGTCAGGTCGAGGTCGATGTCGGGGTGCGCGACGGCCAGGACGAGCAGCATGATCCCGGCAACGGTGAGGGCGTCGACCCACATGGGCCGGTGGGTGCCGTGCATCTCAAGCGCGATCGCGAGGTTGGGCGGCAGGGACAGGTGCGCGGCTGCGGCGAACAGCCGCAGGGGAACGGAGTTGGTGGACACGAGCACCCGCAGCCAGATCGCGACCCCGACGATGACCAGGATGGTGAACAGCGACTCCGACCCCATCGGCGGGGCGTCGGGACGCCAGACCCGCATGGCGGTGCTGAGCAGCATGACCATCCCGGTGCTGACGATCAGGCCGTCCAGAACCACGTCGAGGCCCTCCCTGGGACGGGCCCGCTTGACGAACAGCGCACCCGCGACCAGGAGCAGCACCGACCCTGCGGAGTTCGCCATGTCGGCGACGACGACCTGCTCGGGGGCCAGCCACCGCAGCAGGTTGGTCGTCGCGAACATCGCCGCGCAGAGGGTCAGCCCGTCGAGGAAACCGATCCGCGGGAACGGCTGGAACCGTGCCCACACGCAGGTCCCGACCATCAGCAGCCACGCCACCGCACGCACGCCGACCCGGTCCTCGGGACCGACGACGGTCAGCGCGAGCAGCACCACCGTGCACGCACCCACGACCTGGGCGGGTACCCGTTCACGGGACACGACATCCCTCATCCTCGCCGCCTTCTCTACGAACCCCCGACAGGTCCGTTTCGGCTGCCATTGTCGGCCCCGGAGGCGTGCGAGGAAATGCCTATTGAGGACTAGCCCTCGGTGGCACCGGCTTCCGGAGCGGACTCGGTGACCGTCCAGTCGTCCCCGACGACGATGTGGATGTCGATCTCCGTCGTCAGGTTGCCCGGGTTGTCACCGATGGTGGTGAACCGGGGGTCGGCGGCGACGAGCGCGGCGGCCGCCTCCTCCTGCCCCGCGGTCGCGAAGATCGTGGTCTCGGCGTAGTCGTTGCGGGCACGGCCGGACTGCGTCACGTCGTAACCGAGGTCGACGAGGGTCTGCACCACGTCGTCGAACTTCTCCTGGTCGTCGGTGCCGTTGAGCAGCTGGGCGCTGACCCCGTCACCGGGCAGCGGTTCGGCGTCGGTCAGCGACGGCAACGGCGTCGGGGTGGAGACGATGTCGGGCACCGAGGCAGCCGTCGACGGTTCGGCCGGGACCGTGGCGACCACGTCCGGCGTCGGCGTGGACGACAGCGCCATCTCGTCCACGGGGTCGGGCTGGAAGACCAGCCAGTACACGCCGAACGCGAGCGCAGCTGCGAGCAGCGCTCGGATCAGCGGGGCTGCGATAGAGGTTCCGGGCTCGGCCGGGCCGTCGTCGAATCCGTCCATACCCGCAGACACTACTTCGTGGCAGGGCGTCGTCCGGGACGACCGACCTGTTCGGACAGCCCAGCGTCACCCCGGAACGACCGTTGGTCACGTCGGCGACGAAGCCGCCGGATCAGCAGCGGATCCATGGCCTCGGCCTCCGGACGGTCCAGCAGGTCGGCGAGGATGGCGTAGTAGTAGGAGGGCGTGAAGCCGAAGTGCTCCTTGATGGCCTCCTGCTTGTTGGCGTCCCTGACCGCGGTGTCGCGTTCGAACGCCAGCACCGCCCGCTCACGAGCGGTGAGGGGCTTGACTGCGTCGCTGGTCTGCGTGTTCGACATGTGCGCTCCTGTCGGGTGCCGCCCGATCGTAGGCAGGAGGTTCCGTTCCCCGAAGGATCTCCGACGATGTCGCCCCCCGGCTCACCTCATCCTTCCACGCCCACGACCGCTCGGTGAGCCCACTCCCGGCACTCGCCCCGCCCGCTATCCTTTCTGCGCACGCCGGGATAGCTCAGTTGGCAGAGCGTCGCTCTCGTGAAGCGAATGTCGCGAGCTCCGATGTCACAGCGCTCCCGGCTCTGACCGTGCAGCAGATATCCTTCTGCGCACGCCGGGATAGCTCAGTTGGCAGAGCGTCGCTCTTGTAAA
>NZ_PGDQ01000030.1 GCF_003073135.1 Euzebya rosea | reverse complement strand
CAGCGGGCACGGTGAGGTCGGCGGTGGCGTCGGACGTGCCCTGGCCGGTGGCGGTGACGGTGCCGTCGCCGAGGGGGTCGACGACGGTCCAGCGGGTGGGGTCGATGCCACCGGAGAAGTCATCCGATGCGAGCGGACCGGCCTGCTGCGCGGCGCTGGGGCCGACCATGGCCACGAGCAACGACAGCGCGGCAAGGCCGGTCAGCAGTCGTCCTCGACCCTCTCCACGGCGTCCCATCGGTGCTCAACACGTCCTTGGTCGACCTGCCCGACCTCTCGACAGGCCCACCAACCGAACGCCCCCGGTGTGAACAAGCTGCAAACACGCCGTTGTGCGCCGGGCACCCCCACCCGAGGGACCTCGGGGGGTTTTGCGACGGGTTGACACGACGCGCCCACCGTTCGCGCCGAACCGCCGGCGGTGTCGACGACTGCCCGCCGACTCGCCATCACGAAGGGGTACGCGATGAAGGTAGGGATCCTCGCTGGGGGCCTCGGCACCCGGCTCGCCGAAGAAACCGAGCTTCGGCCCAAGCCGATGGTCGAGATCGGGGGCAAGCCGATCCTCTGGCACATCATGAAGTACTACGCCAGCTTCGGGCACACCGACTTCGGCATCGCGCTGGGCTATCGGGGCGACGTCATCAAGCGGTGGCTGCTGGAGTACGCGTCCCTGGCGTCGGACCTGACCGTCGACCTCGGCCGGGGTGAGGTGCGGCGCCTCGGCGGAACGGTGGAGGACTGGTCGGTGACCCTGGTCGACACGGGCCTGCCGACCGCCACGGGGGGTCGGATCAAGCGCCTCGTCCCCTTCCTCGGCACCGACGGCACCTTCATGCTGACCTGGGGCGATGGGGTGAGCGACGTCGACCTCGACGCGCTGCTGGCCTTCCATCGCTCGCACGGTCGACTGGTCACGCTCACCGCCGCACGTCCACCGGCCCGGTTCGGCCACCTCGAGTTCGACGGCGACCGGGTCGCGGAGTTCTCCGAGAAGCCCCAGACCGGCGAGGGCTGGATCAACGGGGCGTTCTTCGTCATGGAGCCGGGTGTCGCGGACTACATCGACGGCGACGACACCCAGTTCGAGCTCGAACCGCTGATCCGACTGGCCAAGGACGGTGAGCTCATGGCCTACCGCCACTACGGGTTCTGGCAGTGCATGGACACGATCCGCGACCGCAAGCGCCTCGAGGCCCTGTGGGCCGACCAGCCGCTCTGGAAGGTCTGGTGACCACGATGCGCGTCCTCGTCACCGGCCACGCCGGCTACATCGGCACCGTCCTCGTCCCCATGCTGCTCGGGCACGGCCACGTGGTCATGGGGCTCGACACCTTCCTGTACGAACGCTGCGGCATCGGCCCGCGCCCGGTCCCGCTGCCTGCGCTGCGCATGGACACCCGGGACGCCGATGCATCCCACCTCCAGGGGTTCGACGCGGTCATCGACCTGGCGGCCATCTCCAACGACCCGCTGGGTGACCTCAACGCCGAGACCACCTACGACATCAACCACCGCGGCACGGTCAACGTCGCCCGGGCCGCACGCGAGGCAGGGGTCCAACGGTTCGTCTACTCCTCCTCCTGCAGCCTCTACGGCGCCCACGGCAACGCGCCGATCGACGAGTCGGCGGCGTTCCGCCCGGTCACCCCCTACGGCGAGTCCAAGCTGCTTGCCGAACGCGACCTGACCGCGCTGGCCACCGATGACTTCAGCCCGGTGTTCCTGCGCAACGCCACCGCCTACGGCGTGTCGCCCCGGCTGCGTGGCGACCTCGTCGTCAACAACCTGACCGGCTACGCCGTGGCCACCGGACAGGTGCTCCTCAAGAGCGACGGCACTCCATGGCGGCCGCTGGTGCATGTCGAGGACATCGCCCGCGCCATGGTGGCCTGCATCGAGGCCCCCCGTGAACGGATCCACTGCGAGGCCTTCAACGTCGGCACGACGAGCGAGAACTACCGCATCCGTGACGTGGCCGAGATCGTGGCCGACGTCGTCGAGGGCAGCACCATCGGGTTCGGGCCCGGCGCCGGACCCGACACCCGCAACTACCGGGTCGACTGCAGCAAGCTGGCCGAGGTCCTGCCCGAGGCCACCCCGCGATGGACCGTCCGGGAGGGTGCCGAGGAGCTGCGTCGGCTGTACGAGGCCGAGGGACTGACCCGCGAATGGCTGGAGGGCGGGCGGCTGCAACGCCTGCGACACGTCCGGTCCCTGATGGACCGTGGGGCGCTCGATGGCTCGCTGCGCTGGCAGCCGAAGGAGGTGCTGGTGTGAGCGCCGTTCGCATCACCCGTTGTCGGGCCTGCGGCAGCGCCGACCTGCGCCCGTTCCTGTCGCTCGGCAAGACCCCGCTGGCCGACGCGTTCGTCGAACCCGAGCAGGCGGGACGACACGACCCGTCCTACCCGCTGGAGGTGGCCTGGTGCGCCGGCTGCACGCTGGTGCAGATCCTCCACGAGGTCCCGCCCCAGCGGCTGTTCGTCGACAACTACCTGTACTTCTCCTCATTCAGCGACGATCTGCTCGCCCACAGCCGGGCCCACGCGGAGCGCCTGATCGCCGACCGCGGCCTGGACGGCGACTCGCTCGTGGTGGAGATCGCCAGCAACGACGGCTACCTGCTGAGGAACTTCGTCGAGCAGGACATCGAGGTGCTCGGCATCGACCCGGCGCCCGGCCAGGCCGAGGCCGCACGGGCCATCGGCGTGCCCACGCTCGCGGCGTTCTTCGGGGTCGAGGTGGCGCGTGGACTGGTCGCCGACGGGCTGCGTGCCGACGTCATCATCGCCAACAACGTGATGGCCCACGTGCCGGACCTGCGCGGGTTCGTGCAGGGCATGGCGCTGCTGCTCGCCGACGACGGCGTCGTGACCATCGAGAACCCGTGGGTCCGCGACCTCGTCCGCAAGGGCGAGTTCGACACGATCTACCACGAGCACCACAGCTACTTCTCGTGCACGTCGGTCGACAACCTGATGCGCGACAACGGCCTGTCGCTCAACGACGTGGAGTACTTCCCCGACCTGCACGGCGGCACGTTGCGCTGGCACTGCGGACGACAACGCGACGTCTCCGAACGGGTACGGGCGCTGCTGGCGCTGGAGGCCGCGGAGGGGGTGCCGTCGCTGGACTACTACGCCAGCTTCAGCGAGCGGGTCGACGAGACGATCGAGTCGTTGCTGGCGATGCTGCGGCAGCGACGGTCCAGCGGGCGACGCATCGCCGCCTACGGTGCCGCGGCCAAGGGCAGCACCCTGCTGAACACCGCCGGGATCGGCACCGAGCTGATCGAGTACGTCGTGGACCGCAACGTCCACAAGCAGGGCCTGCTGGTGCCCGGCGTGCACATCCCGATCAGGTCACCCGAGGCCTTGCTCCAGGACCAACCCGACGACGTCCTCGTCCTCGCCTGGAACTTCGCCCCGGAGATCGTGGCCCAGCAGGCCGAGTACGTCAGCCGCGGCGGGACGTTCATCGTCCCCATCCCCGAACCGACGGTGATCACGTGAGCGCCCCGATCGTCCGCTGCCCGGCGTGCGGCAGCCCCGACCTGACCGACTTCCACCACGTCGAGGAGGTTCCCACCAACAGCTGCCTGCTGCTGGACGACCTCGACGAGGTGGCCGCGCTTCCGGTCGGCGAGCTGCTGCTCGCCTTCTGCGAGGACTGCGGCCTGATCACCAACCGGGCCTTCGAGCCCGGTCGAACGGAGTACTCCCAGCGCTACGAGGAGACCCAGGCCTACTCCGACCGCTTCGTGGCCTGGGGTCGGGCGCTGGCCGAACGATGGGTCACCGATCACGGGCTCACCGGTGCCACCGCGCTGGAGATCGGCTGCGGGAAGGGCGAGTTCCTGGAATGGATGGTCGAGGCGGGACTCGGCGCCGGTGTGGGCATCGACCCGGGGATCCATCCCGAACGACGGACGGTACGCAACATCGAGTGGGTCCGCGACGTGTTCACCGACGACCACGGCCCCATCACGCAGGACGCGGTCGTCTGCCGCCACACCCTGGAGCACATCCATGACGTGCGGTCCTTCATGGCCGCCGTGCGCCGCGGGATCGGCGATCGCGACATCCCGGTGCTGTGGGAGGTTCCCGACGTCCTCCGCGTGCTCGACGAAGGAGCCTTCTGGGACCTGTACTACGAGCACTGCACGTACTTCTCCGCAGGGTCGCTGGTGCGGTTGTTCCGCGAGACCGGCTTCGTCGTCGAGCGGGTCGAGCGCGACTACGACGACCAGTACCTGCTGCTGGAGGCCCGTCCGGCCGGTTCCGGACGAACGCTGGGCCCGGTGCTCGAGCTCGAGGACGACGTCGACGTGCTCCGGAAGGCAGTCCGGCGGTTCCGCAGCACGGTCCTTGCCCGCCTGGCCGAGACGCGATCGCTCGTCGATGCCGTCGCCGCAGACGGTGGCCGTGTGGTCGTGTGGGGCTCGGGCTCCAAGGGGGTGTCCTACCTGGGGGCGATGGGTGCCGGGTCGCCCATCCACTACGCCGTGGACATCAACCCCCACAAGCGGGGTCGCTACATCGCCGGCGGCGGCCAGCGGATCGTCCCGCCCGAGTTCCTGCGGGACTACCAGCCGTCGCTCGTCGTGGCCATGAACCCGGTGTACGTGGGCGAGATCGGGGAGGCGCTCCACGCGATGGGTGTCCGTGCCAGGCTGGTGGCCGTCTGATGGCGACGCTGCGGACCACCCCGGCGCCTGCCGAGATCGTCCTCGACCTCGACGACTCGTGTCCGGGGTGCGGTGACGACGCGACCATCCAGTTCCTGGGCCTGGCCGACGTCCCGGTCTTCAACAACGTGTTGTTCGCCGATCCCGGCGACGCGCGGTCGGCCGCGACCGGGGACGTGCGGCTGGTCGCATGCACCCGGTGCGGCCTGATCGCCAACACCGCGTTCGTTCCCTCGGCCGTCGCCTACGGCCCGGACTACGAGAACTCCCTGCACGGGTCGGCCACGTTCTCCAGCTGGGCGGAGGCGCTCGCCCAGCGGCTGGCCGACCGCTACCTCTCCGAGGGTGGCACCGTGGTCGAGGTCGGGGCCGGTAGCGGTGAGTTCCTCGCCCTTGTCTGCGAGGCGTCGGGCTGTACGGGGACCGGCTGGGATCCCTCGCACCGGGAGGACGACGACCGGTCGGGTTCGTCGCTGACCGACGTCCGGGTGGAGCGCAGCGACGACCCGCTGGCCGCCGACCTCGTGGTGTGCCGGCACGTGCTCGAGCACGTCCCCGACCCGGTGGCGTTCCTGCGGGAGGTCCGGGAGGCGGTCGTGCCCCGGAGCGGCCGGCTGCCGATCTACGTCGAGGTGCCGGATGCCGCGCACATGATCCGACGCGACGCCGTCTGGGACGTCATCTACGAACATCCGCTGTACTTCGACGAGGGCACGCTGGCACGAACGCTCGCCGCGGCGGGCTACGAGCCCATCCGGACCGGGACGACCTTCGGGGGCCAGTTCGCCTGGATCGAGGCGTGGACCGACCGGTCGCCGCGTGCGGCGCCAGCGCCGCCCAGTCGACAGGAGCTCATCGAGTCGTGCGCCGGGTTCGGCCGGCGGTTCGCCGCACGGATCGCCGAGCTGGGGGAGGAGATCCTGCGGGCGTCGCGGGACGGCGATGTCGTCGTGTGGGGTGCGGGGTCGAAGGGCGTCACGTTCTGCAACCTCGTGCCGGGGGCCGACGCGGCCATCGTGGTGGACGTCAGCTCCCGCAAGCGCGGCCGGTACCTCCCGGTGACCGCCCAGCAGGTCGTCGGTCCCCACGAGCTGCGGGACCTGACGGTCTCCCTGGTGGTCGTCATGAACGCCGTCTACTCCGACGAGATCAGCGACATGCTCCGCACCGTGGGCGTTCGCGCGCCGATGGTGGTGGCATGACCGACGCCGGTCCGCTCGTCTCGGTGATCGTCCCGCACCTGAACGATGCCGATGGCCTCCGGGCCTGCCTTGCCTCCCTCGCGAGGCAGGTGGACGCCCCGCCGCACGAGGTGATCGTCGTCGACAACGGATCGGTGGAGCTGCCCGAACAGGTGTGTGCCGAGGTGCCCGGGACGGTGCTGCTGTGCGAGGCGGAACCCGGGCCGGGGCGAGCCCGCAACCACGGGGCGGCCGTGGCTGCGGGCTCGATCCTGGCGTTCATCGACGCCGACTGCCGAGCGGACCAGCGCTGGCTGCGGACGATCGTGGATCGGTTCGCCGCCGCTCCGGAGGTCGACGTGATCGGCGGACAGGTGACGGTCGTGCCACGACGCCCGGGGCGACCGTCCATGGTCGAGGCGCACGAGCTGGTGTTCGGCTACCGGATGCGCCTCTACGTCGAACGCGACGGCTACACGGCAACCCTCAACATGGCCGTCCGGCGGGACGCATTCCGTCGGGTGGGACCGTTCGGTGGCCGCGACATCGCCGAGGACCGGGACTGGGGGCGCCGTGCGACCGCGCTGGGCCTGCGGATCGCCTACGTGGACGACATGCGCATCACCACCGCGGCTCGACCCGATCGCACGGCGCTGCGGTGCAAGTGGGACCGGCTGCTGTCCCACGACGCCGCCGAGCTCGGCGCCGACCGTCGAGCCCGGTCGTGGTTCCTCCTGCGCGCGGTCGCCGTCGCCGCCTCACCGCCGGTCGAGGTCCTCGGGATTCTCGTGTCGGACAGGGTCGAGGGACCGAGGAGCCGGTGGATGGCCGTGCTCGGGACCACCTGGATCCGGCTGTATCGGGCCCGACGAATGGTGTCACTGCTCGTCCGCGGCAACGCTGCGGAGCTGCAGGAGGGATGGAACGGTGCCCCGGGCCGGACGCTCGTCGAGGCGCGGCCGTCGTCAGCCGACGGGTAGGGCCTCGGCCGCGTCGCGAGTGGCAGGCCGCTCGGGCCAGCCGTCCCACCACTCGTCCCGCCGTGCCCACAGCTCGTCCCACACCGGACCGGAGCCCTGCCTGACCACCTTCGAGGACAGGGCCCGGGTCCAGGGCCACAGCCGGAACAGGGCGACACCGAGGTGCCGCTGCCAGCGGGGGAGGTGTCGCCGCAGCACCAGGACCTTGGCCCGCATGAGCTGCACCATGCGTTCGGCGCGGACGGGCTCGCTGGCACCCCCGTGATGGATGATCGTGGCGTCCGGGGTGACCCGGGGAGCCATGCCCGCCCGTCGGGCGCGCAAGCACAGGTCGACCTCCTCACCGAACATGACGAACGTGTCGTCGAACCCGCCGAGACGGTCCCAGTCGTCCCGCCGCATCAGCAGCAGGCAACCGGTCACGATGTCGACCTGCCGTTCGGTGTCGCGGGGCCAGCGGCCGTAGTATTCGGAGTTGAACAGCGACGAGGCCGGGAACAGCCCGTTGAGTCCCAGCACCCGACACAGGATCGACCAGAGCGTCATGCGGGCGAAGCAGGACGTGGGGTTCAACGACCCGTCGGCGTACAGCGTTCGCCCACCCCATATGCCGGCGTCGGGCGTGCGGTGGGCGAAGTCGAGCAGGCGGTCGATCGCATGGTCGAGGACGACGGTGTCGGGGTTGAGCAACAGCACCCAGGGGGCCGTGGCTCGAGCCAGCGCCAGCCGGTGGGCCGGTCCGAAGCCGTGGTTGACCTCCTCGGCGATCAGCTCCACCTCGGGGAACCGCTCGGCGATGGCGTCCACGGACCCGTCCCCGGACGCGTTGTCGACCACGATCAGCTCGAAGGGGACCGTGGTCTGCTCGTGGACCGACGCCAGGCATTCCAGGGTCATCTCCCGCGTGTTGTAGCTGACGACGACGATGGAGACGACGGGCTCGACGTCGTTGCTCATCCGGCGTGCGTGCGGCCGACGGGCAGCAGCTCCAGCGGGTTGAGCGCCAACGACTCGAACCGCTCGGGCTGGGCGACCGCTGGGTCGTAGAGGCTCGCGTCGAAACCCGCTCGGCGCATACGGGCCAGGAAGTCGTCCCGGTCGTAGATGCGCACGTGGTCCCACTGGCCGAAGCGCCGGTCCTGCTCCGCGGGATCGTCGATGTCGGGATCCTCCACCGTGCCGAGGCCGTCGAGGGCGTAGGGCGTGAGCAGGAGGGCATGGCCGCCCGGACGGAGCACCCGGTGGAGCTCGCGCAGGGCCGTCGCATCGTCGGGGACGTGTTCGAGCACGTGGCTGCAGATCACCACGTCGAAGGACGCGTCGTCGAACGGGAGGTCGGTCAGGTCCGCAGAGCGCATGCCGCCGATGTGGCGGTACCGCGAGGCGTCGAGGTCGGTGGCCGTGTAGTCGACGTCGGGCTGCCGTCGCAGCCACAGGTACAGGCCGAAGTCGGGGGCGACGTGCAGGACCCTGGTCGGCCGTGTGCCCACCCCCGTTTCGGTGTCCAGGTACAGCATCATCAGGCGTGTGCGGTCCGCGCCGTGGCACACGGGGCACTTGTCGGCCCGGCGCCGTGCCCCGCCCACCACCGAGCGGCGCTCGAGCACCTCCGCGCCCCCGCCGTGGTCGACGAGGCGACGAACCCGGCTGCCGCACAGGACGCACCGCAGCTCTGCGCCCTGGTAGAAGCGGCGCCTGAGCTCGAAGCGGACCGGCTGGGGGATGACGGTGGTCAGGTCTCGCGGGTGCACTGCGGTCTCCTCTTCGGGGTGGTCGGTGGGGTCGGTCGGAGCGGCTGGTCAGCAGGGGTCCGGGCTGCCGTCGACGAACGTGTTGCCCTCGACCGTCCAGCGCGCGCCGCGACGCAGCGAGCACGTGCCGAACTGCCACGAGTTGGCGGGTTCGCGCTTCGAGGGCACGTTCGACACTCCGTCGAAGACGTTGTCGGACAGGACGATGTCGGTCGGAGCCGACTGGTCGTCCTTGTGGGTCAGGTACACGGTGAAGGTGCCGCCGGACAGGAAGTTGCCGGTGATGGTGTAGTTCGTGATCGGGGAGAGGTCCGCGGCGATGTGCATGGCGGACGTCGACGTCTGGTACGGCCCCTCGATCCGGTTGTTGCGGATGGTCACGTTGCGGCCGCCGACGGCCTGGATGCCGTCGCGGTGCGCCTCGCCGATGAGCACGAGGTCGTGGATCCAGCTGTCCTCGACGACCATGTCGGAGAAGACCTTGATCCCGTCTCGGAACGCCGAGGCGTTGACGCCGCGGATGGTTCCCTGCCCTCGGGCGAGGATCGCCGCCGACCGCGAGCCGCCGGTCCCGCGGATGGTGACGTTCTCGACCAGCAGGTTGGTGACACCGGAGGCCGACTGGATGCCGTACCGCCCGTCGGTCTCGATCAGCGAGTTGCGGATCACGACGTTGGCCGAGCCCTCCTCGATGATGATCGTCCCGCGGACGTGCATGTTCTCCACGACGTCGCCGCTGGTCAGCCGCAGGGTGGTCGTGTCGGTCAGGTCGTCCTCGTCCAGTCCAACCGCGGCGATGCCGGTGTCGTCGGGGCCGTCGGGCCAGCCGCCGGACACCGGGGGCGGCGGCGGTGGGGCCGGCGGGGGAGGCGTCGGGGGCGTGGCCGGCTGTGTGCTGGGGGTGGGGCTGGGCGATGGGTCGCCGTCGTCGACGACGAGCAACGACGCATCGTCGATGTGGTGCACGTCCCCCCAGGTGGCCTCGTCGACGAAGACCCGGAGCGCCACTCCGACGGCGTCCGGTGGCGGGAACGCCGAGCAGGTCGTCTGCACCCACTCTCCGACCCGTTCCATGACGGTCGGCCCGCCGGCCGTGTGCAGGATCGTCCCGTCGGCGTCGTACCACCGGATCTCGCAGCGGACCGGCGAGGTCCGACCGACCGGCCGTATCCACAGCGACCCCGTGTGGACGCGTCCCGGGACGGCTCGCAGGGCGTTCCGGCCGGGGGTGGTCCCGGCTCGGGCGGTTCCCGTGTCGTCGGGGAAGACCCCGTCCTCGGAGACCTCCAGACGAAGGGAGGAGGTGTCCAGGCGACCGGTCGTGCCGGGACCCACGACGACGTTCCCGCGTGGGGCCCAGCCGTCGATACCGCCCTCGAAGGTCTGCTGCGTCGCCGTCAGCAGCTGGGACGTACCCGGTCCCGGGGGTTCGGTCTCCCCGGGAGGTGGGGTCGTGGGTTCGACGGTGCAGTCGGCGAGCTGTACCGCTCGGGCCAGCGTGGCCGGCGTGATGGCCGAGGTGCCGCCGAAAGCCACGAGTCCGACGCCGAGGCTGCAGCGGTCGGCGAGCCAGTTCTCGGTCGACAGCCCCAGCTCGAAGGGTCCCAGCACCAGCAGCGTGGGTGCGTGCATGCGTCCCGTCCACGGGCTGCCGGACAACGCATCGACCGGTTCGTCGCCGCGGACGAGGGCGACCCGGTCCCACGAGAACCCGAAGTCGGTCAACGCGAGGTCGGCGACCGCTGTGGCGGTCTCGCCGCGGGACGCGCCTGCGGCTCGCTGATGGGGGATCCCCAGCGCGTCGAGCTGCCGCTCGACCGCGGTGGGCACGACGGCTTCGCCGCCGACGATGACGACCCGGTCGATCGCGATGTCCTCCATCAGGTCGAGGCTGCTCGGCGGCAGTCCGTCGACACCCGCCAGCACGATGGGATGGGGGCCGCTGTAGGCGAGGCCACCGACCGAGAGGACGTCGGCGAACCCGAGACCGCTGGCGACGAACGCCAGCCGGTCGCCATCGAGGAGGCCGACGGATGCGGCCTCGTCGGCAGCCCGGGCCACGGCTGCGGCGGTTCCGTACCGGTCGGCGCCGGCGACCCGGCTGACCTCCAGACCCGCGTCCCGCAGGCCGTTCACGACGACCTCCCCGATGGCGGAGGTGCCGCCGAGGACCAGTACCCGGGTCGTGCCCAGCGTCTCGAGGGCGTCACGCGTGGCGTCGGCGAGCTGGGTGCCGGGGGTCAGCAGCATCGGCGCGTCCAGCGCGCCGGCCAGCACCGAACCGGTCAGGGCATCGGTGTAGACGTCGCTGCGTGCCAGCACGGCCACTGATGCCCCGTCGGGGAAGGCCGCGGTCGCGACGATGGCGGCGGTCTCGTGTCGTTCCGTCCCGCCCAGGCGAACGGGCTCGGGGGCCACCGCGAAGGACGCCGGTCCAGCCGGGGGGCCGGTCGCAGCCGGGGCGGTCCGCGCCCCCAGGACCGCGGCGACCCCTGCCAGCGCGGCAACGCCGAGCACCGCCCAGAGCACGGTTCGTTGGCTGATGCCAGCGATGCCCATGCGCAGCCCTCCCTGCCGTCGACGTCGTGCCCAGCACGAGCGTGGCAAGCCCCGCCGAGGGGGACAAGGGGTCGCCGAGCATCGGCGTGCGTCGTTTGACGTTGCGTTGACTCACCGGCCGAACGCTGCCCCAGGCGGAGTCGCCGCCATCGATCGCGCCACGAGCAGGAGAGAGACGACATGCCGACCGCCCGCCGCACCACCTCCGAGCCGCCGCTGGTCTCGGTCGGCCTGCCGGTCTTCAACGGTGCGGCGTTCGTCGAGGAGGCGGTCCGCAGCATCCTCGCCCAACGCGATGTGGCGCTGGAGCTGATCGCCTGCGACAACGGCTCGACCGACGAGACCCCCGACATCCTCCGACGCATTGCGGCGACGGACCCGCGGATGCGGGTCGTCACCAGCCCGGTGAACCGTGGGGCGGCGTGGAACTACAACCGGACGGTGGAGCTGGCCCGGGGCACCTACTTCAAGTGGGCCGCACACGACGACGTGCTGGCCCCGTGCTTCCTCTCCAGGTGCATCGACATCCTGCGCGAGGACCCGAGCGTGTCCCTGGCCTACCCCAGGGCGGTCGACATCGACGCTGAGGGCGAGGTCCTCGAGCTCCATCCCCCGCTGCGGTACGCGCAGGGTCGGCGACCATCGGCGCGGGGACGAGCGGTGCTGGACCACCCAACACCCTGCCTGGAGGTCTTCGGGGTGGTTCGCCTGGGGCAGCTGCGCCGCACTGCCCGGATCGGGCCGTACAGCAGCTCGGATCGCACCCTGCTCTTCGAGCTCGCCCTGCACGGTCGCTTCCGACAGGTCCCCGAGGTCCTCTTCCTGCACCGGCAGCACCCTGCACGCTCGGTCCACATCAAGGGCGCCCGGACGAGGGACGCCTGGTTCGATCCCGACCGTGCGACCCGGTTCACCTTCCCCCGATGGCGCCTGGTCGGGGCCCATCTGGGTGCCGTCCGGCGGGCCCCGATCACGGTCCCGGAGCGCATCGCGACGCTGTCGACGCTGGTGCCGTGGGTCGCCCGCCTGATGGGACCGCTGGGTCGCGAGGTCCTCGCATGGGCCGTGCACACGATCGGGGGGCGCCTGCGTCCCCGTACGAGGCGGCAGGGCGCGGGGCGAAGCCGGCATGTCGTCCTCCGCTGAACGGACGCGGTTCGGCCGAGCGGCCGGTTGGTCCTACGTCATGGACGGCGGCCGACAGGTGCTCTCCGTCGCCGTCACGTTCGTCCTTGCAGCCATGCTCGGGCCGGAGACCTTCGGGCTCGCCGCGATGGCGATCGTCTACGTCCTCTTCATCGACATGGTCCAGCGACAGGGGATGGCGTCGGCCCTGATCCAGCGTCGCGTGCTGACCGCGGCCCATCGCGACACCGGCTTCTGGCTGGTCGTGATCACGAGCATGGTCATGACGGTCGTCAGCGTGCTGGGCGCCGGCTGGTGGGCCGACGTCAACAACACGCCGGCGCTCGAGCAGGTCATCGTCCGCCTGTCCCCGCTGGTGCTGCTCCAGGGACTGACGACGGTGCAGCAGGCGCTCCTCCGTCGCAGCATGTCCTTCCGGTTGCTCGCGACCCGAACCCTGGTGGCGGTGCTCGTCGGCGGTGTGGTCGGGATCCTCGGCGCCATGGCCGGGTGGGGCGTCGACGCGCTCGTGGCCCAGCAGCTGACGACGGCTGGTGTCATGGTCGTGGCGCTGTGGCGCGCCAGCGGCTGGCGACCCGGGGGGCGGTTCACCCTGAAGGCCGCAGGCGAGCTGCTGGGCTTCTCCTCCGGCGCGTTCCTGACCAGCCTCGCCGTCTTCGTCAACAACCGTGCCGACGCGCTGCTGATCGGGGTGTTCTTCGGACCCTTCGTCGTCGGCATCTACCGCCTGGGTTCCCGGTTGGTGGACATGGTCGTCGCGGCGTTGGTCGGGCCCGTCCAGCAGATCGCCCTGCCGGAACTCGCCCCGCACCAGGACGACGCCCCCGAGCTGGCGGTTCGACTGGAGCGGCTCGGTCGGCTCAGCGTGGCGTCCACCGTGCCGGTCCTGGCGTGCTTGGTGGTCGTCGCGGATCCGCTGACGGAGACGCTGGGCGGCAGCTGGCAGGGCTCGGCGGCCGTGATCAAGGTCCTGTGCGTCGTGGGGGTCGTCCGTGCCGTCGTCGCCGTCGACGGACCGGTGCTGCAGGCCACCGGTCGACCGTTCCTCCAGGCTGCGGTCACGGCAGGACTGGCCACCCTCAGCGCGCTCACCTTCGCCATGGCCGGGGTGCTGCTGGAGGACGCCGGTACCGACGCGCAGGCGTTCGGGATGGCCGTCAGCCGGGCGGTGCTGTTCGCGACCCCCGTGCTCGTGGTGCACCTCGTCATCGTTCGTCGGTTCGCGGGGACACCACCGATGGAGGAGCTGCGGCACCTGGGTCGGCCCCTCGCGGTGGGGGTCCTGGTCCTGCTCGTGGGCAGCGCCCTGGACATCGTCCTCCCCGGGCCCCCCATCGTGCGGCTGCTGGCCGTCGGCGGCGGGGCCGCGCTGGTCGCCGTCGCGGCGACCGTGCGCCTCGTGCCCGGGTGCGCAGAGCTTGTTGTCGGCCGGTTGCGCGGACGGGCGGGCAGTCCTGCCTCTCGAGACGACGAGCCGCCGGTCGACCCCCGACCGTTTGCAGGTGTTTGACACCTCCTGAGGATCCTTCATCGGCAGTATCCGGTCGGACGCGATCGTCCGCGTGGCGACCGAACCAGCGACAGAGGCGGTCGTCATGCGTGTGCTCGTCACCATCGCCAACCACGGCACGAAGAACCGGGCGTTCCTCGAGACCGTGCTCGCGGCCTACCGCGTGATGCCGTACGACGTCCGGATCGTCGTGCTCTCCGACCGACCCAAGGACCTTGGTCCCGACGTGGAGGTCAGGGTGGGCGCCCCGACCGATGACCCTCGGTCCCTGCCGTTCGCCCACCAGCGAGTACTCGCCGACGGCATCGACGACCACGACCTGTTTGTCTACAGCGAGGACGACACCTTGGTGACCGCGGCACACCTGCGCGCCTTCGTCGCCGCAACCGACCGCCTGCCCACCCACCTCGTGCCCGGCTTCCTCCGCTTCGAGGAGCGACCGACCGGGACACGGTCCTACTGCTCGTTCCACACGAGCTTCCGGTGGGACCCGTCCTCGGCCAGGACCATCAACGGGCTCGACGTGGCGCGCTTCACCAACGCCCACTCCGCGATGTACGTGCTGACCCGGGCGCAGCTCCGTCGCGCGATCGACTCCAAGAACTACCTGGTGCCACCGCACGCAGGGATCTACAGCCAGATGGTCAGCGCCGCCACCGACGTCTACACGAGCTGCGGCCTCCAGCGGGTGATCTGCCTCTCGGCCATCGAGGACTTCATGGTCCACCACCTGCCCAACATCTACCTGGACCGCCTCGGCATCGACCCGCACGACTTCGAGCTGCAGCTGCGGGCCCTCGGCGAGGTTCGCGACGGCCTGCGCAGCCCGTCGGCCCTCCTGGACGGCGCATCGGACCTGCCGGTCCGTGGCCGGCAACGACAGGTGTGGGGCCGCCGGCCGTTCGCCGCCCTCCGCGACGCGGTCAGCGGCGTGGCGGGCCCGGTGCTCAGCATCGGCGCGACCACCGGGGACCTCGAACGCGAGCTGTTCGCGTCCGCCCACGAGATCGTGGCCGTGCCCGTGGACGAGGTGCTCGGCGCGCTGTGTCGCGACCGTGGCCTGACGACCGTCACACCCGACCTGGACGCCGCGCTCCACGAGCTGCAGGACGCCCGGTTCGAGCTGATCCTGCTCGACGACATCCTCAAGCACATCCCCAACCCGCCTGCGTTGCTGGGGTTGCTCCGCCACTTGTTGCGGCCGGGCGGGCGCATCGTCGCCACCGTCCCCAACCTGCGACGCGAACGCGTGGCGAGGGCCCTCCGGCGTCCCGGCAGGGTCGAGATCCCACGGGTGGGTGCGTTCGCGTCTGCCGGGGTCCACCACACGGACGGGGCGGTGCTCAGGAGCTGGATGCGAAGTGCTGGGTGTGACGTCGTGTCCGAACGCTACGGATCGCCCGTCGACCCCGACCGGGACAGGCGTGACCCCCTCGCGCTGGAGCGCTGGCTCGGTCGGACGGCGGTCGTGGTCGGCGCACCACCCCTGGCCGCCCGCGTGCCCGAGCCGGTCCTGGAGGTGGCGTCGTGGAGCTGACGTCGATCCTGCGGGCGCTCCTCCGACGGTGGTGGCTCACCGTTCCGCTGCTGGCGGCCACGGCTGGTGCGGCCTCCTTGGCCTGGGACAGCGCCGAAGCCGTGTACACCACCGAGCTGGCGGTGCTCCTCGAAGCGGGGGACGCCGACGGCGACGACGGGGTCCCCACGGTCAGCGGCACCCTCGTCGAGGTGTTGCTCGAAGCCGACCAGGTCCGCCAGGAGGTCGCAGGCGGCGACGAGGTCGACTACGACGTCACCGCAGCCGCCGATCCCGCGGGGACGTTGATCGCCGTCGACGTGACGGCCTCGACCGACGTCCGCGCGCTGGAGGTCGCCAACGCGCTCCTGGGCAGGCTCCCCGGCCTCGTCGGCGGGCAGGAGGACGTCCTCGGTGTGCCGGAGCATGCACGGACGACGTTCCAGCCGCTTGCCGCACCGTTGCGAGCCGAGGAGATCCCGCCGCCGGACCCGGTCGACCCCGAGGCACCACCGCTGCCACCGACCTATCGCGCCCACGGTGTGACCCTGCTGCAGCACCACAGCGAGGCCGCCGCCGGCCTGCCGCCGAACACGTCCACGATCCGCCACCTGGCTGCGCTCATGACGACACCCGAGACCCTTGCGATCCTGCAGCCGCACGAGTCGGTCGAGGTCGTGACGACCTTCGACCCGCGTGACTCCGTGCCCTTGTTCCTCCTCCAGGTCGAGGCCACGACCCGCGAGGCAGCGGCCGACGCCCTCGGTCGTGCCGTCGCCACCGCCAGCGGCCTGCTCGACGGCCTGCAGGCCCGACAGGGTGTTCCGGAGGCAGGCAGGACCGTTGCCGTCCCCCTGGCCGCCCCACCGGAACCGGTCGAGAACCGGCCGCGGGTCGACCGGGCCGTCGTCGGCGTGGCGGGGCTCGGGCTGCTGGCGACGGTCTCCCTGGCCGTGGCCGTCGACGGGCTTCTGCTCGACCGGGCGCGTCGTCGCCGCCGTCGCGACGCGGCAGCGGCAGCGGCGTCGGAGTCGGCGGATCCGGGGGTGCCGGAGGATTCCTGGCCCACGCCGACCAGTGTTCGCCTCGAACCGTCGCGGGTGTCGGTGTCGACGAAGTGACGATGGCCCTCGTCGCCGGCTTCCTCGCCGCCGTCGGCGTGGCCACCCTCGTGTACATGCACGTGGACACCGACGTCGTGTGGGTGACGTCGGTGTTCCTCGTCCTGACGTTCGGGATGTCCGCACGGTGGATCGTCAGGCCCTTCGGCGCCATCGGCCAGCCAGCGGTCTTCGTGGCCGGTGCCTGCCTCTGGTGGTGGGTGATGGGTCGAATCGCCAGGGACCCGGGCCTCGCCCGTGGCCCCGACCGCATCCGGTCGGTCCTGCTGTCCCTCTGGTGGTTCCTGCTGCTGACGTACGTGCTCTCCTTCACGCGACCGCTGACCGTGGCCGAGACCAACGGGTCCGCACGGGCGGTCGTGCTGTTCTCGTGCCTGTTCGGCGTGGCCCTCCTCATCGGGGACGGGGTGGCCGATCGCGACCGACTCGACGTCCTCGTCGATCGGGTCGTGACGGCCGCGGCCTTCCTGGCCCTCATCGGGATCGTGCAGTTCGTGTTCGGTCGGGATCCATGGACGGCCATCGACTTCCCCGGCCTCGTGCTCAACCGCGACTCCGCGTCAGTGGGCGAACGCGCGATCTTCAACCGACCGTTCGCGACGGCGCTGCATCCCATCGAGTTCGGGACGGTCTCCGCTGCCCTGCTGCCCCTGGCGTTGCACCGCGGGCTCCATCCGCGGGTCGGCCGGGGACTCCCCGGACGATGGGGGCCGGTGATCCTGCTGGGCTCGGCGGTCCCCATGTCGGTGTCGCGGTCCGCGGTGGTCTCCCTGGTGGTGGGCCTCCTGGTCGTCGCTGGCCGCTGGAGCTGGCGACGCCGCGCCGCGATGTCGGTGGCCGGCCTGGCCTTCGTCGTGTGGGTGTGGGCGCTGGTCCCGGGCCTCGTCGGCACGGTCCTGTCGCTCTTCGAGAACGCCGGCAACGATCCGAGCGTCACGGCACGAACCGATCGGATTCCCCGCGTGCTCGCCCTGTGGGAGGAACACCCATGGCTCGGGCGGGGGTTCGGGACCTACAACATCAACGACTACTTCCTGCTGGACAACGAGGTCTACGGAATGCTCCTGGACACCGGTGTCATCGGTCTGGCCGTGTGGGCGTGCACGATGGTGGCGGTGTGCTCGCTGATCCTGTCGGCGACCGCACGATCGGACGCGGCGACCCGGCACCTCGGCGGCGCGCTGGTGGCCTGCATCGTGGCGTTGCTGGCCAGCACCGCCACCTTCGACGCGTTCGCCTACCGGATCCTCCTCGGTTCCCTGTTCGTCCTCATCGGTTGTGGCGCGGCCCTGCGGCGGCTGGAACGGGCGAGCGCGTCGGGCACGGTTGGCCGTGCGCCGCTGCCCGTGGGGCATCCCCTGGAGGTTTGACAGCTCGTTGACAGCGGCCACGCACAGTGGCGCAACGACGAGGGAGGCAGGCCGATGAAGAAGGCGACGACGTTGCTGGTGGCATCAGACGGGGGACACCTGACCCAGCTCCGGTTGCTGGTACCGCGGCTCCTCCCGACGGTCGGCGCCGCGACGTGGATCAGCTACGACTGCCTCACCGCTCGGTCGGTCCTCTGTGGTGAGCACATGATCCCCGGCAACGGGCCCTCGACCAGGCACTTGGGCAACGCCGCCCGCAACTACCAGCTCGCGAGGCAGATCCTGTCGGGCGGGCACTTCGACCGGGTCGTCTCCACCGGTGCGGGCATCGCCGTCCCGTTCCTGGCGGAGGCCAACCGCAGGGGCATCCCGGGCCACTACATCGAGAGCGCGTCCCGAGTCGAGGGCCCCTCGCTCAGCGGCCGCATGCTGATGCGGGTGGCTCCGGACGTCCACCTCTACACCCAGCATCCGCGCTGGGCGGACCGCCGCTGGCACTATGCCGGATCGGTCTTCGAGGGGTACCGCCCGGACCGCCACGGCGAGCCGTTCCCCCGGGCCCTGCGGATCCTCGTGACGCTCGGCACCCACGACGCGTACCGCTTCGATGCGCTGGTCGAGTCCGTGGCCCGCCTGATCGGACCCGACGACGAGGTCGTCTGGCAGACGGGATCCACCACCGGGCACGATCGACTGCCGGGCCGCGTGGAGCGGGCAGTGCCGGCTGCGGAGATGCAGCAGCTGATCGACTGGGCGGACGTGGTGGTGGCCCACTGCGGGACCGGCACCATCCTCACCGCGCTGGAACACGGCAAGCACCCGGTCGTGGTCCCACGTCGGCACCTCCGCGGCGAGCACGTCGACGACCACCAGGCCGTCACCGCCCGAGAGGTCTCCCGGCTGGGGCTGGCCCGGTGGGTGGAGGCCGACCACGTGACACGGCGGGACCTGCTGGACGCCGCCTCCAACGGCTGCGTGCGCGAGTCGACGCTTCCGTTCCTGCTCGCCGACCGCCCCGTTGTCGAGACGATCATCGAGCTCCCGGAGGTGGTGCTGCGGTGAGCCGCTCGACCGACCGGGTGTGGCCTGCCGTGCAACCCACCGACGGGGACATCGAGGTCGTCCTTCCCATCGAGTTTCCCGGCGTCCCGCGACCCGGACGGCCAGGGGTCAGGGGCACGCTGCCCGACGCCGAGCGGCGGCTGGACCTGGTGCTGGTCGGGGTCGACGTCCTGGTGCTCGTGGTGGTGTGGGTGGCGGTCACCTGGCAGGCGCTCGCAACGGCCTCCGCGGCGTGGGCGGCACTGGCCGTCCCGGCCGTCGTGTCCGGCGCCGCAGTGGCCGGCTTCGGACCCCCCCACACCCGCGTCGGGTGGCTGCGGACCCAGCAGACCGCCCGGATCCTCGAGGTCTCCGGTGGTGCCGCAGCGCTCGTCGCCCTGCTGGCCGTCGCCGGGTTCGTCCCCGTCGACGGCCTGCATGTCGGGGCAGGCGCAGTGGCCGGGGCGGTCGCGTTGCACCTCGCCCGCGGCGCGAGCAGCGCGGTCGTGGTCCGGGCGACGCCCTCCCGGCGTCGCCGCCGGGTGCTGCTCGTCGGGGACAACGACGAGGCCGGCGACCTGTGCCAGCTGGTCGGAGAACACCCCGAGATGGGCATCGTGGTGCTGGGTCGAGTCGGTGGTTGTGCCCACCCTGCGGACCGCCGGCTCGACCGAGTGCCATGGTGCGGCCCCCTGCGCGACATGCCGTCGGTGCTCGCCGAGCAGCAGCCCTCCGGGGCACTCGTGGCCCCGACGGCCCTGAGCTCCACGGAGCTCAACGATGCGGTGCGAACGCTCGTCGGCGCTGGGGTGGGCGTGCACCTCTCCAGCGGCCTGCAGGGCATCAGCTACCAGCGGCTGCACCTGACACCGTTGGCGCACGAACCGCTGCTCTACGTCAAGTGCGCCCCGCGGCGCCGTTGGTCGGAGATCGCCAAGCGCGGGATCGACCTGGCCGTCGCCAGCGTCGTGCTCGTGGCGTCCACCCCGGTGTTCGGCCTCGTCTGCCTGCTGGTCAAGCTCCAGGACGGTGGGCCGGTGCTGTTCCGACAGGAGCGGGTGGGTCGGGAGGGCAGGCCGTTCACCCTGCTGAAGGTCCGCACCATGGTCGTGGACGCCGAGGAGCGGCTCGAGGCGCTGCGGGCCGAGAACGAACGGCAGGGCGGCGTGCTGTTCAAGATGCAGGCCGATCCGCGTGTCACACGCCTCGGCAAGCTCCTGCGCCGGTCGAGCATCGACGAGCTCCCGCAGCTGATCAACGTGCTGCGTGGCGACATGAGCATCGTCGGCCCACGCCCGGCGCTGCCGGCGGAGGCCGCCCGGTTCAGTGAACGGCTCCGGCGCCGGACGTGTGTCCGACCGGGCATCACCGGCCTGTGGCAGGTCGAGGCGCGGGACAGTCCCAACTTCAGGACCTACGAACGGCTCGACCTCTTCTACGTCGAGAACTGGACCGTGGCGCTGGACCTGGCCATCATCGTCACGACGGTCCCAGCGGTGCTGTCGCGCCTCGCGGGCAGCGTCCGAGGGGTACTCGCGAGGTCGGACTGAACCGACGATGGACGTTCCTGCGGAACAGGGCGAGGGCCGGGACTCGTGTCCCGGCCCTCGGTCGTGTCGACCGCTGTTCGACGACGGTGGCTAGATGGGCTGCCCGGTGTCGTCCCAGACGTTGCCGCTCCGGGACACCTGCGCACCACCCTTGATGCGCAGCGGGCCGAACTGGTACTCGCGTCCGAACCGGTTGTCGGTCAGCTGGACGCCGGTCACCGAGCCGTTCTTGGCGATGATCTGGACGGAGAACCCGCCACCGTTGATCCAGTTGCCGTCGATGTCGACGTTGGAGACGGGACCGATGTCGGACTTGATGATCATCACCTGGGAGTTGTTGTAGCCCGGCTCGTCGTGCGGCATGTCGAAGTAGTTGCCGCGGATGGTCACGTTGCTGCCGTTGACCATCTGCACGCCGTCGGCGTGGGAGTCCGGGATCGACCCGAGGTGGTGGATGTAGGAGTCGGTCAGCACGACGTTGCGGAAGGGCTTCACGGCATCAGCACCCTGGTGGTGGATGTGCATCCGTGTCGCGACCGCGTTGGAGACGACCAGGCCGTTCTCGGTGTTGCGGATCTCGCCGTCCTCGATGCGCAGCCCGGTGCTCGGGTTGCCGGTGAAGACGTTGTTGTAGACGCCGTACTGGCCGCCGGTGATCAGGAAGTCGCGGAGAGTGACGTTGTCGGCCGCAACAGTGACCTGGCCGGTGAAGTGACGACCCTCCACGACACGAGAGCCACCGTTGTTCCGGTTCAGCCAGGCGTCGTCGATGATGACGGAGCCGCTCACCATGGTCAGCTGGGACGCGGGGGTGATGTGTCCGGTGGTGCTGGCGTTGGGACGGTCACCGGGAACGGGTTCCGGTTCGGGGTCCGGGGTGGGTTCGGGGTCCGGCGTCGGCTCAGGGGTCGGCTCGGGGTCCGGCGTGGGTTCGGGGTCCGGGGTGGGTTCGGGGTCCGGCGCGGGCTCGGGCTGGGGAGCCGGGGTGGTGCCCCCGGTCGCCTCGGTGAACCAGGCGTTGTCGACGAGGTGGGTGTCGCCGTAGCCGGTGTCGTCGACGAAGACGCGGAGGCTGGCGGTGGTGGTGCCGGCGGGGGCGGTGCCCTCGCAGGTG
>NZ_PGDQ01000029.1 GCF_003073135.1 Euzebya rosea | reverse complement strand
GCTGTTGGGTCATCGTGTGGGTCCTTCGCGTTGTAGGAGACATGAAGTTCACACGGTGGCCCGCCCTATCGGGCGGACCCTGCTCCTACACCACGTGGTGGGACTCACCCCAAGCCTGTGACCCGGACGCGTCGCAGTCCGGTCCCACCCTCGGGAGGTGCGTTCGAGGAACTCATGACCGATGACCCAACACCGCCTTGCCGATGTATCGGCGAGAGGGGCCGCTCGATTCGAGCGGTCCTCCAGGGCTGCCTAGCACCGAGGCCCGAGCCATCGACTCCCGTCAGCACATAGTCGCCCTTCACCACGTGACCGCAGCGTCATTAATCGGACCGACTCTGGCGGCGAACGGGAGTCGCTCCCCCTGACCGGACTCGCCGCCTGTCGATCATCGGTGCCGAACCCCACGCATGTCCCGACTGGGTGGCACTTCGTGGGTTGCCAAGCACACCTGCTGTGCAGGACGTCATCGGCGGTGCAAGGGGAGTGGCATGGAGCTCGCGGAACGTACGGGTCCCAACGGCCGTCGGGTCGTGGACGCCCTGAGACAGGCCAGCCGTTGCGGACCGGCCGAGGCAGCGCTGGCTCTGGCGGCAGCGGGCCTGCAGGTCCTGCCGATCGTCCACGGCTCCAAACGGCCCCTCACTCCCAACGGGCTGGTCGACGCCTCCAGCGTCCCCGACCAGCTCGCCGGCTGGTGGCGACGCTGGCCCGAGGCGAACGTCGCGATCGCCACGGGCGGATCGGGCGTGGACGTCCTCGACGTCGACCGGCGCCAGTCCGGCAACGGCTTCGACGTCCTCCCGCGACTGCTCCGCGCCGGGCACGGCCGGACACTCCTCGCGGCCGTCGCCACTCCCAACGACGGACTGCACCTGTACTACCCGGCGGCGCCGGACCGGCCACAGCGCCCATGGGCCCTGACGCGATACCACGTCGACTTCCGTGGCACCGGGGGTTACGTCCTTGTGCCACCCTCGGCGGTCGAGACCACCAGCGGGGTACGCCCGTACCGCGTCGTGGCAACCGGCCGGGCCGCCGCCCCGCTCGACGCATCGGGCGTCCGCCACCTCCTCGACCCCCGCCCGAGACCAACGACCACCGTCGATCGACCCCTGGGACCATCATCGGCCCGCGGGATCGCGACATGGCTGTCCACGCGCAGCGAAGGCACACGCAACAACGCCCTGTTCTGGGCCGCCTGCCGCTACGTCGAGATGGGACTGGGCCACGACGTCGCCGAGGAGCTGCTCGGCAACGCCGCCGCGCAGGCGGGCCTGCCCAGCCGTGAGGTCACCGCCACGATCCGCTCCGCCTACCGGCACACCAGCCCGACACCCACGCGCCGCCAGCCGCCGCTCGACCGAGGTATCGGCCGATGACCGAACACGACGAAGGTGCGCAGCCGGCGGTCCCGCGGTGGGTCGCCGGCACCGCGGTCGCCGGCACCGTCCTGATTGCCCTCGGCGCCTTCTGGCTGTCCTTCACGGCACTGACAGACCTCGCGACCCGCGCCGGCATCCCGGACAAGCAGGCATGGGTCTGGCCGCTGATCGTGGACGGCATCATCCTCGTCGCCACCCTGTCGGTCGTGGCACTCGCCCCGCAGGGCCGGCGGGCCACCTGGTACCCCTGGACGCTGCTGGTGGTCGGTGCCGGCCTGTCGGTCACCGGCAACGCCGTCCATGCCGTCGTCGCCAGCGACGCCAGCCTGGCCAGCTGGATGGCTGCCACCATCTCCGCCGTCCCCCCGTTGGTCCTCCTGGCCATCACGCACCTCACCGTCGTGCTGACGACCCAGGTGACCTCGCCACCACCCCGAGCCGACGCACCGTCGCACCTGACCTCCGGCGAGGCCCCGCCGGCGACCGCGGCGGGTCCCGCTCGGTCCCGCGATGACCGGATCGTCGAGGCGCAGGCCAGACGGGCCGACGGATGGTCCAACCGCCGGATCGCCCGCCACCTCCGCGTCCATCCCTCCACCGTCGGCCGATGGTTCCGCGAGGACACGCCATGACCCCGGACGCCGCTGACCTCCCGCGGGTGACGGCCGACGGTGGTCCCCGGCATGTCGCCCCGCCAGGTTCTTGACACAACGGACAGGGCCGTCCCGTCCCACCGGACATGAACGCCCTCGATAGCCATGACACGCCCAGCCCACCCTCGCCGGGGGCCACCTTCCGGTCACCCACCAGACCGAACGCCGCGACCCTCCGGCACCGCGCCGAAGTCCCCGTCCTCGTCCTCTGCAGTGCCCTGACCCTCGGCGGGGCCTGCGTGGCCGTCGTCGCCATCGTGGGGCGTGCCGATGTCCCCGATCCGGCGTCGATCGCGCTCGGCGGACTCGCCATCCCCTTCGTGGCCGCCGCCGTGGCGATCCGCGTCATGTTCTGGTCCCTGCTCGCTCGGGGAGTGGAGACCAGCCCCACGCAACTCCCCGAGCTGCACCGGATGCTCATCACCCTCACCGACCAGATGGGCCTGCGCCGGCGTCCCCGCCTGATGGTCGTCAACGGTCACGGCCTGGTCAACGCCATGGCGGCCAAGTGCACCGTCCGGCGCGGCTACGTGGTGCTGTCCAGCGACCTGGTCGATATCGCCTACGAGGTCGGCGACTGGGACGCCGTCAAGTTCGCGCTGGCCCACGAGCTCGGCCACATCGCGGCCGGCCACACGGCGCTGTGGCGCCTGGCCATCCGACCCCTCCCCAAGCTGGTCGGCCTCGACCGCTGGCTGGTCCGCACGCAGGAGTACACCGCCGACCGGTGGGCCGCCTCGGCCTGCGATGACCCGTCACGCAGCTTCCTGGCCCTGCTGGTCGGGAAGCGGGTGCATCGCCACGTCGACCTGACCGCCCACCTCGCGACGGTCGAGGAGGCCCAGCACGCCGGCTGGCTGCGGATCGTCAACGCGCTGGCCGGGCACCCGGTCGGGCACCGGCGATTCCACGCCCTGGTCGAACTGGACCAGAAGGGGTGGGGCGCCCATGGCCGCATGTGCTGAACGAGCCGAGGCCCACTCGCACACACCACCCGCCGATCACGGGTTCACGACGGGGGAGGGCCTTCGGGCCTTGCTTGACCGGCTGCACGACGCCGGGGCCGGTGCCTGGCAGGGCGACGCCGACGTGGATGCGCTGATGGCGTTCACCATCGACCGGTACGCTCCGCTGACCGCCAAGTACGGCGCCGACCCAGGCGACGCGGCCGCGGCAGCGTTCGAAGCGATGCGCAACCCGTCGACAAGGGGGGCACGGGACCCGTGGGCGGTGGTGACGACGGCCGTGCGGTGCACCCTGGCAGCGGAGCACCGCGCCAACGGGCTGCTGGTGTCCACCGCACGTGCGCGCCGGGCCGGCTACGACGAGGGCCACGACGTTCGCCGTCTGGGCGAGGACCTGCACCGGTTACCCGACCACCACCCGTCACTGGTGGTCCCCGGGCCCGACGACACCGACGACGCGGCGCGGGCGGGCGACGTCAGCCGGGCGCTGGCCGACAGCATCCTGCTGCTCATCGCACTGGGATGGCCACCCCGGATAGCCGGCGCCGGGGTGGAGTTCGTCTGCAGTCGGCTCGCCGACATCGGCAACCGGCCCGCGGCGTATGAGTGCCTGCGACGAGACAAGGCCATCCGGGCCCAGTTGGACCTGTCACATCACAGCTGGATCGGACTGCTCCGCGTCCTGCTCGGCCACCCCTCCGGCACCGGGGTGCTCCGCCACGGGCTGCTCGCGCGTCTGCTGGCCGGCGACGATGCCCACGACGCCCTGAGTGACGAGGATCTCGTCTGCCTCATCACCCGGTCCGCCCCTTGCCACTCCACGGGGGAGGCATCGTCGTGACCGGGCGGGACAACCTGGTGGAGATGGACCGGGCGGTCGCCTCCATCCGCGTCGGGCACCGCCAGCGCCGGGACCTCGGGGACCTCGACGCGTTGGCTGAATCAATCGCCACCGTCGGGTTGCTGCAACCCATCACAATCACCCCGGGCGGGCTGCTGGTCTGCGGGGCACGGCGGCTGGCAGCCGTCACACAGTTGGGCTGGCGGACCGTCAACGTCTGGGTGCGGGCGGGCATGTCGACGCCGTTGCAGCGGCTGCTCGCCGAGCAGCACGAGAACACCATGCGCCAACCGCTGGCCCCCACCGAGGCCGCCGACATGTACCGGGAACTCAAGGCGCTCCTCGCCGAGGACGCCGCTCGACGACAGGCCCGGACCCGGCTCGGCACCAAGGACGACACCGGTGCCGCCGAATCGGCGGCCACCCTCACCGGTCCGGGAGACAGCCGCGCGCGGGCGGCGCAACTGGTGACCGGGCGCCGCTCGTACACCCGTCTCGAGCAGGTGGGCCGGCTCCAGCAGCTGGCGCTGGAGGTCGACAACGAGGAGGTCCGACGGGTCGCTGCCGAGGCGCTCCGTGAGGTCGACCAGACCGGGAAGGTCAACGGCCCGTACCGGCGTGTCATGCGACTCGTTGATACCGCCGCCGACGGGGAGGCCGACGTGCCGACAGCGTCCAGCAGCCGACCGCCGCCCCGGATGCGACGTTTCCTGCTGGGCCTGGACGACCTGGCCGCGTGGGTGGGGGCCCACGACCCGGCGCTCGTCGGGCCGGCCCTGGACGACGAGCAGTGGCGATCGCTCCACCACCTCGCCGAGGCGACGACGGCGTTCGTCGACGCAGCGGGCGCCGCGCGACGGGCCTCGACGGATGCGGCCTGACCGGTCGGACCATCGGGGTCGCCCGGGCGCACCTCACTGGTGATGAGCCGCTCCGCCCCCGACCGCCACCCGCACCCTCCCATATGGACACTGGGGACAGCGGGCACGATTGCCGCGCTCGTGGCCGTGCTCGTCCCTCTGGGGCTGGCAGCCCTCGTGGCCGGCTCTGCGGTGCAGGGAATCTGCGGGCCGGCCGACGCTGCCGCGCTCCCGCACACCGGCCCGGCACCGGGCCAAACCGCGAGCCCGGATCCCGATCCCGCCGCGTCCCCGAGCCCGGACGTCGCCTCACCGGTAACGTCCTGTGCGCTACCCGTGCAGAGCGACGCCGTCGCCGACCCGACCGGCACCGGCGGGTTCGTCACCCCAGCCACTGCCGCGCTGGTCGCGGCCGGCCGGACCGCCTTCCCCAGCAGTGACTGGACCTGCTGGTCGCCACGACCGGGCACCGACTCCGACCACCCCCGCGGCCGGGCATGCGACGTGACGTTCGGCAACGCCATCGGGCAGGCCCCCACCCCCGCCCAGCGGGAGGAGGGGTGGCGGTTCGCTCGCTGGCTCCGCGACCACGCCCATGAGCTGAACGTCCAGTACGTCATCTGGCAGGCACGGATCTGGAACATCGACCGGGACGAGGAGGGTTGGCGGGCCTACGGAGGCGGCGGCATCCATGACCCCACATCGGTCACCGGCGGCCACATCGACCACGTCCACGTGAGCCTCAGCCGCTGACGGCTGGGCAGGGACGCACACCTGTGGGATGACCCCGACCCACGGAGGGCACATGGCCACCTCACCCCCAACGCTGGCGACCAGCGTCACCCCGGACCTGTCCATCATCCACCACGCCGGCACCCTGTCCGACGTTGTCGGTGCACTGCTCGGCATCGTGCTGCTCGTCGCCGTCGCTGTGCTCGTCGGATGCGCCGGTGCCCTGGCGATGGCCAGCGCCACCGGCGACGTCCGCATGGCCAGCCGGGCCCGCGCCGGTCTGTGGAGCGCTGCTGCCGCCGCGACCCTGGCCGGCTGCGGCGTCGGCTGGCTCAACGCGCTGCTCGACACCGGGGCGTCGCTGTGAACAGCCTGGGGCTGATGGTGCTGGCTCAGGTGTCGATCACCCCCAACGACACGGGCCTGCCGGGCATCGCCGCGCTGCGCAGCATCGTCGGGGCCGCCATGAGCTTCGGGCTGGTCCTCTCGGTCCTCGCCCTGCTCGTGTCTGCGGTCGTCTGGGGCTTCGGAGCCCAATCGGCCAACCCACACCTCGCCGGGCGGGGCAAGGTCGGCGTGCTGGCCGCCTGCGGCTCGGCAGCCATCTGCGGAGCCGCCGTCACGCTGGTCAACTTCTTCTGGACCGTCGGCCAGGGCGTGTCCTGATGGCGCCGTGCGACCTGCCGGTCCTCTCCGCAGTCTGCGAGGTCGCCGGCGACGCCGCCGGCGCACTGGTCGCCGCCCCCTTCGAATGGCTGGCCCTCAGCATGGGCCAGGCGGCCGGCTGGATGGTCGAGTCGGTCTGGGAGGTCATCGACGCCACGACGATCGTGAACCTGTCCCGCCCTGCCTACGTCGAGGTCTACAACACCGTCTTCGGCGTCGCGGTCTTCCTGATGCTCCTGCTGTTCACCCTGCAGCTGCTCCGCGGCCTCGTCCGCCGCGAACCCCGCGCATTCGCTCAGGCCATCACCGGCCTCGCCAAGTCCGTAGTCGGGTCCTTCGTCGCCATCGCTCTGACCACCCTGCTGCTCGAGGCGACCGACCAGCTGTCCCGGGCCCTGGTCGCCGCAGCCGGCACCACCATGGAACAACTCGGAGCACGTATCGCCACGCTCGTCACCGGCCTGTCCACGCTGGTGCTGGCGACCCCGGGCGCCGGCGCAATCGTCACCATGGGGTTGGCTGGGCTGGCCATCCTCGGTGTCCTGATGGTCTGGGGGTCGATGCTGGTCCGCACGTCCCTGCTGCTGGTCACCGTAGCGTTGGCACCCCTGGCGCTGGCCGGCTGGTCCTGGCAACCCACACGGGCCTGGGCAGCACGGTGGGCCTCGTTCGTGGTGGCGCTGGTGGTCTCCAAGTTCGTGGTCGTCCTCATCTTCCTAGTCGGCACCGTCGCCATCGCCCCCACCACTGACGGCGAGCCGGCAACGGTGGCCGACCCGCTGGCCGGTATCGTCCTCTTGTTCCTGGCCGGGTTCGCCCCGGCCATGACCCACCGGTTCATCGCCTTCGCCGGAATCGACGTCCACCAGCTCGTGGCCGCCGAGCACGACACCAGCACCGCGGTCCGCCGGGCGGTCCCGGCCACACCGATCATGCGGTCCGGGATCGCCAAGGTCGTGGGCCCGGCCGCCGCCGGACCGGCCGCACCGGCCGCAGCCGCTGCCCCGGTCGTCGTGTCGACGACCGCCTCCCGGACCATGGCCGCAAGCAGGGCGAGCCAACACAGCGGGCCCCACGGTGCCCCGGGACGCGACGCCGGACCCACCACGTCACCCTCAGTCCGCGCGCCTTCCGGTGAGGGGGGTCACCGATGACCACCGACACCCGGGACGGCCACCCCGACGCCGTGACGTTCTCGCGGCTGGCCAGACGCGGGGTGCTGCTCGGCCTGTCGGCCGGACAGGTCGCGACCCTCGGGTACGCGCTCGTCGTTCTCGTGGGCGGCCTCGTCGCCGGCGACGCCGTCGGGGCGACATGGACCGCACCGCTGTGGGGCGGCGCGATCCTGCTCGCCCTGCTGCGCCGCGACGGCCGGCCCCTCGTGGAATGGCTCCCCCGCTGGATGGCCTGGGGGTGGCGCCGCGTCCGCGGCCAGGCGACCCACGCCACATCGGTCCTCCTGCCCAGACCCGCCGGCCGGCTGCACCTACCCGGCGACCCCTCGCCGCTCGACACCATGGTCGACCCCGACAGCGGCGCCGTGCTCGTGCACGACCCGGCCAGCCACTTGCTGGTCGCTGTCGCCCGGGTCGCCCACCGGGCGTTCGTCCTGCAGGACCCAACCGACCAGCAGCGTCGCGTCCACGGCTGGGGACGCGTCCTGGCCGGCGCAGCCCGATCCACCGGCATCGCACGCATCCACGTCCTCGAACAGACCCTCCCCGACCACGGCGAGGGCCTCGCCGACTGGTGGGGACGCCACGGCATCGACGACGGGTCCTGGGTCGCCGCGACCTACCGGGAACTCATCGCTGCGGCCGGCCCGACAGGCGAGCGGCACCTCACGACCGTCTCCGTGGCGCTGGACCTGCGGCAGGCCGCCAGCCAGGTCCGTGCTGCCGGTGGGGGACTGGCCGGCGCTGCCCGGGTCCTTCGGCGCGAGATGACCGCCATCGGCCGGGCGCTCACCACGGCAGACCTCGCCCCCGTCCACTGGCTCGGCACCAGGGACCTCACCGGGCTGGTGCGCACCGCCTACGACCCGCACCTGGCCGGTGGCATCGACCATGCCGGCAAGGGCCGGCTGGCAGACGCCGGCCCCATGGCCATGGTCGAGGACTGGGACACCCTCCGGACCGACTCCGCCTGGCACGCCGTCCTGTGGATCAGCGAGTGGCCACGTACCGCCGTCCACCCGGGGTTCCTCGCCCCACTCGTCCTCTCCGGCGGCGTCCGGCGGGCCTTCTCACTGATCTGCCAGCCGGTGCCGACCGACCGCGCGACCCGGGAGATCCGGCGGCGCAAGACCGAGCATCTCGCCGACACCGCCCAGCGAACCCGGCTCGGCCAGGTCACCGATGCCCGCGACACCGCGGAGTACCACGACGTCCTGCAGCAGGAGGCCGACCTCGCCGCCGGTCACGCGCTGGTCCGCTACACCGGTCTGCTCGCCGTCTCCGCCCCCACCCGGGACGCACTCGACGCCGCGGTCGCCGAGATCGAGCAGGCCGCCGTCCAGGGATCGTGTGAGACGCGCCGACTCGTTGGCCAGCAGGCCCGCGCGTTCGCCGCCGCCGCCCTGCCCCTGTGCCGCCACGTCTGACGCCCCGCCATCCCGAGGAGTTGCCATGCGGAACCTCACCTATCCACGAGACCTCACCGGACCCCTGACCGGGCCGTCCCGTCGACGTGCACCGCGGCTGCCCCGGACACAGGCACGTCCGGCCGCCCCCGTCCAAGACCGACCGATCTCGGGCCTGTCCGGTCGCATCGGCCGGGTCCCACCCCACCGCGACACCACCGCCACCCTCGCCGGTGCCTACCCGTTCCTCGCCGAGGGTGGCCTCGGCCCCGACGGCGTCCTCGTCGGCCAGGACGTCCACTCCGGCGGCGGGTTCGTCTACGACCCATGGGTCCTGTACCGGCGGGGCACCATCACCGCCCCGAACGTCGTCCTCGCCGGCATCGTCGGGGCCGGGAAGTCCGCCCTCGCCAAGTCGCTGTACACCCGCTCGATGGCGTTCGGTGTCCGTGTCTACGTCCCCGGTGACCCCAAGGGCGAGCACACCCGCGTCGCCCGGGCCGTCGGTGGGAGGGCCATCACCCTCGGCCCCGGCCTGCCCGCCCGCCTCAACCCCCTCGACGACGGCCACCGTCCCACCGGCACCACCGACCTCGAATGGGCCGCCACCGTCACCGCCCGCCGCAGGGACCTCCTCGGCGCCCTCGCCGAGACCGTCCTCGCCCGCCCCCTCACCCCACTGGAGCACACCGCCGTCGACCATGCCCTGGCCGCCGCCGTCCACCACGCCGGCACCCCGACGCTGCCCCACGTCGTCGACCGGATCCTCGCACCCGACACCGACGACCAACGACTGACCGAAGACGGCCGCCTCCTCGGCCACGCACTGCGCCGACTGGTCGCCGGCGACCTGCAGGGACTCTTCGACGGCCCATCCACCGAGGCATTCGACCCGACCCTGCCCATGCTGTCGCTTGACCTCTCCCGCGTGCAGGGAAACGCCACCCTCCTGTCGGTCCTCATGACCTGCGGCAGCGCCTGGATGGAATCAGCCCTGGCCGACCCCGACGGCGGCCGCCGATGGGTCATCTACGACGAGGCCTGGCGGCTGATGTCCCACCCGCCGCTGCTGCGACGCATGGACGCCCAGTGGCGGCTCGCCCGGCACCTCGGCATCGCCAACATGCTGGTGTTCCACAAGCTCACCGACCTCGACACCGTCGGTGACCACGGCAGCGCCATGCGGGCACTGGCCACATCCCTGCTGGCCAACACCGAGACCCGCATCATCTACCGGCAGCACCACGACCAGCTCGGCCCCACCGCGTCCGCACTCGGGCTCACCCGCACTGAACAGGACCTCCTCCCCAAGCTGGCCACAGGCCAGGGACTGTGGCGCATCGCCGACCGGTCCTACCTCGTCCAGCACCAGCTCCACCCCGCCGAAGCCGACCTGTTCGACACCACCACCCGGATGCACGCGACGTGACTGCCGCAGACGCCATGCGGCGGGTCGACGTCCACCCCCGACCTGACGGCTCGGAGCTCGCTGACGTCACCATCGACGGTCGACAGACCCCCCGGCCCGTCCCACTCGGCGGGTTGGGCCTGTTCCTGTCCACGCTGAGCGACCGGGGACGCCAGCCCGTCGGCGTCTCGATCCACGAGCTGACCGGGACCGTCCACACCGGCGTCATCTGGCCTCGCAACCCGCCGCCCTCTCCCTCCGCGGGACCGTTCGAGCCCCACGAGACCGTCCACCTCGCCAGCATCCTCCGGAGCGGCCCGGCGAGCTCCACGGGCATCCCACCGCTGCTCGAACCCCCACGACGCACCGGCGGCAGACGCCTGGTCCTGCTCGGTGACCAGTCCGGCCACACCTGTCCCTCACCACATGCCCGTGGGTGACCGCAGCGCCGACGTCGCGCTCGCCGGGATCGCCGGGGTCGTCCTCGCCAGCCACGTACTGCACACCTCGGCATGGATCGCGGCTCGCGTCGCGGGTCTCCCCGGCCCGACCACCAGTCCAGCCCAGGGATTGGGGGTCCTGCTGCGCCCAACCGACCCAGGAGAAGTGGTCGGCATCGACGGCCTCCACCCCGCCCTGTACTGGGCGACCGCCGCCCTCCTGCTCGCAGCCCTTGCCGCCGCCACCGTGGGGGTGCGCCGCGCCGTGACCGACCACGGCAGGGCGGTGTGGCGCCGACCGGGCACCGCCACCCGCGCCGACGTCCGCCGGGCGGTGTCCGCCAGGGCCCTCCGGCGACGCGCCCGCACGCTCCGCCCGTCGCTTGCCGACCCGGCGGCGACTGACGCCGGCTTTCTGCTCGGCCATGCGCACGGCCAGGGGGTGTGGGCCACCGTGGAGGACTCCATCCTCCTGCTCGGCCCCCCACGGTCCGGCAAGGGCTTGCACGTCGTCATCAACGCCATCCTCGACGCCCCCGGCCCGGTCGTGGCCACCAGCACCCGTCCCGACAACCTCCACGCCACCCTCGCCGCCTGCCGGGCCCGCGGCCCCGTCGCAGTCTTCGATCCACAACGGCTGGTGTCCGGCCTGGCCGCGGGGCTCCGGTGGTCCCCGGTCCGGGGCTGCACCGACCCTCAGACCGCCATGGTCCGTGCCGCCGCACTCGCCGCTGGCACGGGCCTCACCGGTGGAGGGGTCGACAACGGCAGCTTCTGGGAGGGAAAGACCCGCACCGTCCTGCAGGCACTCCTGCACGCCGCCGCCCTCGACGATCAACCACCCGCCACACTGCACCGCTGGACCCAGAGCCCCGCAGCCGCCGCTGACGCCGTCAGGATCCTCCAGAGCAATTCCGAGGCGGCCGATGGGTGGGCGGAATCACTGCAGGCCGTCGTCGATGCCGACCCCCGCACCCGCGACGCCGTCTGGCACGGCGTCGCCCTGTCACTGTCCGCCCTCGCCAACCCCACCGTCCGTGACGCCGTCACACCCGACCCGGGCGACGCTTTCGACCCCGAGGATTTCCTCCGCAGCCAAGGGACCCTCCACCTGCTCGCCACCGGCAGCGGCGCCACCGCGTCGGCAAGCCTGGTCGCTGCGTTCATCGAGGACCTCGTGGAGACCGCCCGACGCCAAGCCGCACGATCACCCGGATCGCGCCTCGACCCGCCACTCCTGCTCGCGCTCGACGAGATCGGCAACCTCGCACCCCTGCCCTCGCTGCCGACCCTGATGGCCGACGGCGGCGGGACCGGCATCACCACCATGCCCGTCCTGCAGTCACTCGCCCAAGCACGGGCCCGCTGGGGCGAACACGCCGCCACCGCCATCTGGGACGCCAGCATCGTCAAGGTGATCCTGGGCGGCGCCTCCAACAGCCGCGACCTCACCGACCTCGCCACGCTCATCGGCGACCGCGACGAACCCCACCAGACCCGCAGCCACGACCACCATGGCCGCCGCAGCACCCAGACCACCACACGACGCCTGCCGATCATGCCCGCCGACACCATCCGCACCCTGCCGTTCGGCACCGGACTGATCCTGCTCCGCACCGCACCACCCATCATCACCCACCTCAGGCCCTGGACCGCCCGACGAGACCTGCCAGACCGCGAAGAGCCGGGGGAGCGGCCGCACACCTCTCATCTGAAGAGGAGGACCTGATGCCAGCAGAGAATGACATCGACGACCTGGACGCGTTCGCCGGCCTGTGGGACGACGACGAAGAGCCGGCGCGGCCAATCAACTGGGACACCCTCGACGCCGACGAACTCCAAGACGCATGGGTGCAGCTGGACCGATGGGTCACCTGGCTCCGCACCACCTACGGACTGCCCGCCACCGTCGTCCCGCCGCTGTGGCACCGCCACCCCGAACTGCAGTGGGAGCTCTCCGCCCTCCACACCCACTGGCAGACCGCCTACCACCCAGCCGGACACGGCAGCGCCCCCCACGGCTGGCACCGCGACCTCGCCGACGCCATCACCCGGCTCCGCGACTGGACCGCCGCGTCCGGCTCCCGCCTGGACCGTGACCGACCGACGCGCCACACCCCATGGCCAGGGGAACCCCAACCCCCGGTCCAGCCCGACCTGCCCATCCATGACAGGGCAGCCGACTTCGCCGACCACCTCGCCGCGCAGGTGCACGCGCGCCGCGAGCTGCCCGACACCGCACTCGCCACCGAGACCCAGGAGCTGCCATGAGCCCCACCGAGACCACAAACACCCCCGGCACGCTCCTGTCGATCCGCGAGGCCGCCGACCGCCTCAGCGTCAGCACCGCCACGGTCCACCGACTCATCCAGGTGCGCGACCTCGACCACCTGCGCCTCGGACGCCGCACCATCAGAATCCGCGAGTCGGCGCTGAACGACTACCTCACCAGGTGCACGGTCCGACGTCTCCGCTGACGATCCGATGAAAGGCACCGGTGGGTCCGATCCGTTCTTGCATTGAATTCCGACAATCCCGTGACCGACCGGCTCTGTACTCTCTGTGACGGCCGGTCTATAGGAGCGGTGCGGCCCGCCCGTGGCCGCACATAGTCACCGTTCGGTGTTGGGGGATCCCATACGTCGAGGATGTTGCCTGCCAGCCGCTAGGCGAGTGCCGGAACCGTCCACACCAACTGCGCCTCTGCGTTGTCAGTGGCTCAACTCCGAGTAGGAGAACAGCCGCGGCCCAACCGCCATAGTCCCTTCCAGATCGAAACACGAGCCTGACCTGCGGCCGCAGCCGCGACTCCATCCGATTCGCATGCCGCCGAACATCCCAGTACGTGAGCACACGTACGGAACTCGTTGCCAGCGGGTGCTAGTCGAAAGCATCGTCGTACCCGAACTCCCCGAAGCAATGATCGACTTCATAGGTCAAGAGCTTGGAAACGATAGCGATTCCGGCATCGACCATCTCCTCGAGTTCGTATTGAGACGTCGAGAGGTCATAGGAACCATGCACGATATCGTTTCGCGCCTTGCGCAAACCCCTGAGGATTTCAAAGTCATCCTCGCTGATCGGTATGCCTAGGTCCGCAACACGTCTCCTCAGCTTCGCCATTAGGGGTGCGTGGTTCAGCAATGCCAGCACATCCCGTACGCGCCGAGCCTCCGCTTCGGACAGGCCAGAAATCGCGCGCCGCAGTACGGCTTTCCGCACGGACTTACCAAACAAGGTCGGCAGCTCTACTGACCCCGCGATGAACTCGATTGACTCCCACAGGACGGTGGTCTTGAGGAGAGGGTCTGCAGTGCCGATGGCTCGATGGCAAGCCTCGACTGCGAGCCGCAAGGATGGGGGCCACTCTAGGCCCACGCTGGGGATCGCCAGAGAGCGCAGATCGACATCCTGTGCACCAAGGGGCCGCGAGGAGTCCAAGGCTCTAACCCACAACGCACCGGTGCGAACGCACCGAACACATGTGTACGGTCTCATCGAAACGGATTGCCTTCGGCGCGGCCGAAGCCAATCAACGAACTGTCCGCCAGGCAAGGTCGGCGAGGGGAAGGCCCATCGAACATGAAGCCACGCGACGCTTGAACGAAGATGGTGCAGTCCTGTTCGCTCCGCCTCGGCCCAGAGCCGGTGAGTTACGTAGGTGGCTGCATACGTCGAGAAGCTCAAGAAGGCATCCACAACGTCGCCCTCCAGCCCATTGACCGCCGCCCTCGCGTGAGCGTGACCGAAGTAGCTCGCGCCAGCTAGCGTTCTTTGCTCTGACAACCTCAGGCCCACGACCGGCACAACGACCTCAAACACTTCATGAGGCTGCTCTTCCAATCCCTCAATGTCGATGCCAGACTCGTCGAGCCCCGCATCCCTTGCTATGAGGTGCAAGAGCTGTAGTTCAGCGACGGAGCGACTCACCATGGCGTTCGTAGTGCCCTCTACAAACTGAGGGGAAGACATGCACTCAAGCACATACTCTCCATCGTCAAGCGTCGCCCCGATGACGCTCCCGCTAAACTGCAATTGATGACGGCCTTCCACGACGTGGCCGATGGTCAAGACAGCCGCCAAGTTCAACTCTGCCAGGACGGTCTCCCGCGTATCCAAGCGCACTTCCGCGGTGGACAGTTTCCCAATCCCTCCCGATATGGATCCGCCAACGACGGCATGGCTTACGTCCAAACCTCCGATTTTGACCACGATTCGATGCGTAATTCTCCCGTGTAAGGTTCCAAGTCTGTCAGTCATGCGGCGTCAGTTCCTGTCAACCCGGTAGTCGTCAATGGGAACTCTCGCAGCTATACGCTGCAGCACAGGTAGCCAAAAATCTAGTAGCGGCAATAGGGTCGCTACCGGGACCAGTCCTTCGTCCGCGGCCAGTTTCGCGACACGATTGAGATGATCGGCTGCCCGCAACCATTCGTCAGCGTTGACACTTGGTGGCCATAAGCCTTGATCCGCTAGCCCTTTCACCGCGATGTTCAAATACAAGAGAGCAGCCTCGGGTAGACCGACTGCCTTCGCTCTATTCGCCCACTCAAGTGCCGGAAACGGCCGGTGCTCGATACCTGAGGTGTCAAGGCCGAACTTGGCGCGCAGTTCGAACTCCGCCCTCAGCAGGAGTTCTCCACTATGCCCCAGTCGGCTGAGTCCGCCGTTGTATACCCAAGCCATGCTTTCAGAGGGCCCGGGGGTCGTATGCCCCTGCTCCCCTTGAGTGCTTCCACACTCGTCTAGCAACTGACGCAGCGCAAGGACTGTGGCGGCAAGATGCCACCGGGCCTCGTCGCCCGACTCATGGGTGGACGCTTCTACGATGGTAAGGGGCAAACCAGGCAGCGAGGTCTCTTCTCCCGCCATGGAAAGCCCCAGCGCGCTGGTGCGTGTCATGTCACGTGCCATCGCCCCAAGAGCAACCCACCGAGACTGCAACTCCTGGGGCAGCGCGAAGGCGTCTTCGGCCTTCATCCCGACCTGGTAGAGGCTCTCCTCGCCTAGCCGATTCATTTGTTCGACAAAGAGCCCCAGCGCGCGGGGCTCCGGTGACTGTAGAGTCTCTCGTTGTTCGGTTGAGGCCAAGTGAGGATCTTGGCTCGCCTGGTCGTCATTCCTGGTGTCACGATCGGCTACACCATCCCCCTCAGCGACCGGCGTGTCAGCGGAGGTGGGGGCGGAGCGAAGAATCTGATGTGCATTCTCCACTGCCTTTGCCATATGTTGCGCCGCACCCAGATTGATGTAATAAATGTTGAGATCACCAGATTCACCGCGAGGCGGGAGTGTGTCCGATTCTACGATCGCAGCCTGCCCAAATAGGATCTCCGGAACTAGTTCGAGAAGTGTCCGAGAGGCTTCAATTACTCTAGCTTCGCCGGCAATGAGCTGTGTTGCAGCAAGTATGTGTCCCTCTTGCTCGATCTGCCGAAGAACTTCTACAGCGGGCTCGCCCGTGAATCCACCTGTAGTGCGTCTCATCATGTCCCAATGCAGCCCGTTGTCTCGGATCTGCACAACTACAGAGCGGGCCGCGTCAAATTCGCTTCCGATTACCGTCCTAATCCAACTTGTGTCCCCCAAGAGATCTAACGCGGCTATCTCCTCGCCCTCGTAGGACACGAATGGCAACTCTGGCCGCCAGGCGATCAGCATGCGACGAATGGTCGCTATGTGGTTGCGCAACTTCCTTTCGTGCCAGGAGCTTGGGCCGCCACGGCCCACGGAGAATGAGGCTTGCGTCAGCGCCCAGTCCAATCGGGCGCGCTCCAAGCGCTCTGCCAATCGGTTCCAGGACCACGTTTCACCGTAGGACTCAAGGATCTGCTGCGAATCCATGTAGCGATTTCTGTCTTCATCCGTCAACGTGCGAAGCTGAGTGAATACCGTCCTGTCGTCGCGCTCCTGCGTTCCATCGATGCGCGCCAAAACATATGCCATAACTTCTGTCTGCCTTACCATAGAGAATCGTGAGGGGCAGAGCGCGTGATAGTGACGGATGGTTCATCCAGCACTGTCGCTGGCGCCCCTTTCTCAGCAAGGGCTCCGATCCGGTCTGAATGCGGACGTCCCGGCCAGGATGATAGTCCGAATGTCTGCGGGCACGCTTGACTTTGACACGGTGCTCATGAAGCCCGCACTTGTACAGGGTCCATGAGTTCGATCCAGCTATGAGGCCATCGAGCTACGACTATATCCCGGGCGCCTTCCGAAAAGGCGAAATCCTGCGCGCCAGGCGGGACTTCCGCCGCATGTGCTGCAGCGTTTCCGGCCGCCACAACCTCCTGGAGGGCGCCAGAGGCGTTAGCGGGCAGAACTCCTCTTCTTGCTGATTATTCTTGTGTCAACACTCCGACGCTCCCTCTAGTTTGGATGTATTTTTAGGGCTGCAGACGTACGTGCCGTCGGCGGACCGTCCACCTACGCCTCCTAGGAAGAGTCGCCGCCGCCGGGCCCCCCGCGCCACCGCCCCTCAAGCGGCACAGCCACCACCGCCACAGAACTCCCACCCGTCCTACCCCGAGGTGCGCATCCCGCCGCTGCCACATAGCCTCGACTGCGGCTTTTTCATCGCAGGTTCCGCGTCGTGGGCTCTGATCCCCACCGCTTCGACGGTGACGGAAGCGGCATCGGCTGCGAGTCAGGTTGATGTCATCCCAAGCTCGGCGCGAGCCAAGTCGGCCGCCCACCCCCACAGGCGTCCACGCCGGTCGACAAGCCCGCGTGGATGAAAGCGATGACCGGTCGGGGCCCTCCCAGGGCACGGAGTTCGCGAGCCGCCAGCCCATCGGTGCACCGCTGCGGACGACCTTGCCATCGGTCATTCCAGGCCGGGGCGTGGGGGTTCGATTCCCTTGGCCCGGTGGTTGGCAAAGCGGTGGACGTCGCGGTCATAGACCTGGTGGTAGACGTCCATGGTCATCCGCGAGTCGGCGTGGCCGATGAACTGCTGCACGATGTCGGGTGGCCATCGCCGCCCATCGATGTCGCCGGTCAGCAGCGCGCGGATGCAGGAGTTGCGGAGGTCCCGGAACTGCCTGTCCGGCATGCCGAGTGCCACGACGGCGGGGTTCCAGATGCGGTTGCGGTAGTAGTTGCGGTCGACCGGGTCGGTCTCGCGGGGTCTGGGCTCGAACTTCGCGCGGCTGTACTCGCGGGCCGTGGCCAGGGAGACGTCCAGGTCGGCGGCGATCTCGCGGAGCAGGGCGCCTTCGGCGCGCAGCTGCTTGGCGCGTTGCACCTTGGCAGCGGGGAGCTGCCGCCCGCCGATGGCCGGGAACAGCAGGTCACCGGTACCGAGTTGCAGATGCTCGAGGTAGGCGGCCAGTCGCTGGGGTAGCGGGCCCAGCAGGGGAGTGGTGCGCTGCTCGCCGTGCTTGGCGGGCTCGGCGACGAAGAGGCTGCCGTCGTGGAGGTCGACGTGGTCGTGGCGGATCGCGGCGATCTCGCTGAACCGCATGCCCTGGTAGAAGCCGACGAGCACCATCAGGGCGTAGTCGACGTGGAGTTCGTGGCGCTGGCTGGCGATCTGGTCGTGGATGGCGTGGACCTGTGTTCGGTCCATTGGCTTGGGCGCCCGGCTGCGCTTGCTGGAGGGCCGGCGCGTGCGGGGGACCTGGTCCTGTGGGTTGAGGTCGATCAGGCCCTCTGACAGGGCGTGGTCGCAGATCATCCCGATCAGCCCGAACACCTGCTTGCGGGTGGACCCCGAGCGCCCTTCCTGCTGCATGCGGACCAGGAGCCGCTGGATGTCGCCACCGGTGATGGAGGTGATCCGGTGGTCGCGGAACCCCCACTGGCCGTGCTCCGGCATCACCCAGTTGCGGAGGTGCCGTTCGTACTGCTTGAGGGTGGCGGGCTTGAGGTCCATCCCTCGCTGCAGGTCGAGCCATGCCTCGGCCACCTCGACGAACGGCGTGCCGCGGGTGTCCACCGACGGCTTGAGCAGCATCCTCGCGCCGTACCGGTGGGCCTGCTCCGCAGTGGGGAAGTACTTGGACGTCGGCCGGCCCTCCTCTCGGAAGAGACGGCACTCGAATGGGCTCCGTGACCGGGCCGATTGGCCGGACCGGTCCACGACCTTGTAGCGCACGAAGCGATCAGCGGTGGGCATCCCGGGGCTCCTCCCCAGCGGCCCAATGGCCGCCTCGCCCGGTGGGACGAGCCGAGACGTCGACATGTGTCAACGGGCAGCCTCGGAAGCCCCGATCGCGAAAATGACACCCAAAATGACACCCAACCTGGGTGTCAGATGTCGGTTTGTGGGCCGAAAACGTACGCATGTTCGACCTGGGTGCGGTGCGATCTCCTGCCACCGCATGAGGCGAGAGTTGCCTCCTGGAACGACAAAAGGCCTGCTCAGCGCCCCGTTGAGGGGCGGCCGGCAGGCCCGTTGCGCTCGTCGGGATGCGCGGATTCGAACCGCGGATCTCCGGTCCCCCAGACCGGCGCCCTAGACCAAACTGGGCCACATCCCGTGGAATCGACCGAGGTCGGCTCCGTGGAATCCGAGATGATAGCAGCCAGTTGCCCGGCTGCCCGCATCGGTCACCGCCGGGTGGTCACCAGCCGATCCGGTCCCGCCAGTCCGTGCCGATCCGAGGGGCCAGGACGTGGGCGACCAGCAGCCGTGCCCGTGCCGCCGACAGCTCCGGACCCTTGACGAGCAGCAGCTCGCGTTCGGGGTGGATCGTCTCGCTGACCTCCGGCAGGTCCTGCACGGCGTCGGCGAAGGACTCGGCGAACCAGTCCTCGTCCACAACGGGGCCAACGATGTCCTCCACCGCGAGCGCATGGAACCCGTCGTCGCGGTCGCTGGCGTCCTGGCTGACCTGCACCCACATGCGCGCCATGGCCATGCCCGGTATCGGTGGGAGGTCGGCGTCGGGATCTTCTTCCGAAGGGTCCTGCGACGGCGTGAACACCACCCCGTCCTCCGGGCCGAGCTCGGCCTCGGCGGCCGGTGCGACCGCGCGGCCCTCCGCCCGGTCGCGCACCGCCTCGAAGGCGGCGTCGCCCTCGGCGATGTCGTCCAGCGTGACCCCCATGGCCACCTCTGGATCGTCGGAGATCCGTCGTTCAGCCCGGTCCAGCTCGGTGTTGGCGTCGCCGACGACCTCGTCGACCCACTCCTTCGCCGCCTTGGCCTCCCGGCGGAACATCCCCTTCAGGTCATCCAGCAGTCCCATGGCGACAGCCTCGCACAACGCTCCGATCAGCGGCAGACTTCATTCGGGAAGCCATCCCGTCCCGTCGTCGCAGCCACGGAAGGAGGAGCGGGTGAGCACTGTTCCGCCGCCACCGCCGGTTGCCCCTCCACCGCCACCGCCGATGGTCGTGCACACCGCACGCCGCCCCGCGGGCGCGCCCCGGTCAGTGGTCGAACCCCGTCCTGAGGTCGGGCTCGTGCGCAGTCGGGCCGACGACGGGGCCTGGGACGGGCGCCGAATCCTGCTGGGCGTCTGGCGACGAGCCGTCGGCGCGGCCACCGGGTACGGGCTGCTCGTTGGGGTGCTGTGCGGACTGGTGCTGGGCGTGGTCTTCCACGTGTTCGCCGACACCGTTGCCGTCACCCGGACCTCCGCCCTCGGCGGCGGGTTCATCGGCTTCGGCCTGCGCCGCGGTGCGGTCGTCGGTTTGGTCTCGGGCCTCGTGGCGGGGGTCGGCGGGGGACTGGTGACGGCGGCGCTCGTCGTGGCGCTGCGGGAACGGGTCCGGTCCCGCGAGCTGCTGGCCGTCGTGGCCGGTGTGCTCGGGGCGACGGCAGTGGTTGCGCCAGCCAGCGCGCTGCTGGACCGCATCCCGACGCTGACGTCCTCACCGATCGGGCTGCTGCCCCCGATCGTCGTCCTGGCGTGGCCGCTGGCCTTGTCGGCCCGCCACGTCCTTCGGCAGCAGCCCACACCTCGGACGGACGGTCTCGACCGGTGAGCGATCCGCTGCCCCCGGAGGGCCCCCGACCCGGCTGGCCCACCAGCCCACCGGTCGCACAGCCCCTCCCGCCACCCGCACTGTCGCCGGGAGCCTTCCCCCCACCGGATGTCGCGGGGCCGCCGGTCGGCCCAGCGGGGGCCCCGTCGTTGCCCCAGGCGTGGCCGGGCCCGCCCCACTACGCCCCGACGCCCGTCGTCACCGACCCGCGCTGGTCCGCCTCGAAGATGTTCCTCGTCGTGTGGGGCCTCGCCTCGCTGGTCGGCCCGTTCCTGGGGGTCGTCGCTGGCTTGGCGTTCGTCGCGGTGCTCGGGGTCGACGACGTCTTCGGCACGGGTGGGGTCACGGCTCCCCCGGAGTTCACGCTCGGGATCGGTGCGTTCTTCGGCATCTTCGTCGGCGGCTTCCTGGGCTTCCTGACCGGCACCGTCAGCGGCCTGCTGGCCGGTGGAGCCGTTGCGGCGGTCTTCCGTCGGCTGTCCCCGCGCCTGTCCGGCGTGGTGGCAGGCCTGGTCGGCGGAGCCGTGGTGTTCCTCGTCGTCGCAGGGACGGGCCTCGGCACCGACGGCGAGCTGCTGGCCCTGACCGCCGGCTTCTCCGCCGCCGGGTTCCTCGCCCTCTACCTGATCGCGTCGATCGCCGCGTCCCGGGCCGCCGCGGCAGCCGCCCGGGCCGACGCCGAGGCCACTACCCCGACCACGCCCTTCGCCTGATCCTTCGGCAGCGCCGTCCGCCCGCCTCCCCTGGGCGTGTGGGCCGCCCGCCTCGGGCGTGGGCGATGGCGGCCCGTGGGTGCGGTCTGCGGCACCCACCCCCCGGGCTCGTGTGGGGGTCGCCACCCCCGGGGTTGGGCAACGCACACGAGGGGGGAGGGTGTGCGGCGCGGACACACCTCGGGGTTGGCGACCGCACACGCCGGCCCGTCGGCCGAGGCCGCCCGCCGACTGGGCCGCCTCCCGGCCGCCGGCCCCCCGGCCCGCCGACTGGGCCGCCTCCCGACCGATGCGCCTCCCGGCCGTCGCGCCTCCCGTGGGCGTGTGCGATGGCCGCCCGTGGGTGCGGTCTGCGGCGCCCACACCTCGGGATCGTGTGGGCTCCGCCACCCCGGGGGTTGGGCAACGCACACGAGGGGGGAGGGTGTGCGCCATGGACACACCTAGGGGTTGGCGAACGCACACACCGGCCCGTCGGCCGAGGCGGTCCGCCGATCGGGCCGGGCCGTCGGCTCGGCCGATACCCCGCCGGCCTGCGAGGATGGCCTGCATGGTGAGGATGCGCGCATGGTGAGGATGTTCGACGCCGGGCTGCGGGAGGACCGGCCGGTGGTGGTCCACGACAAGGTGTGGACCGCTGCCAACGTCATCACGTTCCTGCGGCTCCTCGGGCTGCCGCTGTTCGTCTACCTGATGGCGGTCAGCGAGGCCTACGGCATCGCCTTCCTCGTCCTCGTCATCGTCGGGACCACCGATTGGATCGACGGCTACGTCGCCCGGCGGTTCGACCAGGTCACCCGGCTCGGCCAGATCATCGACCCGCTCATCGACCGGGCGCTCCTCGCCACGGCAGGGCTGACGATGGCCGCGCTCGGCATCGCGCCGTGGTGGGTGATCCTCGCCATCGTCGGCCGCGACGCGCTCCTGCTGGTCGTTGCCTACCGGCTGTTCGGCGGCAACCCGGGCATCCCCGTGTCGCGCTGGGGCAAGTTCTCGACGGCATGCCTGCTGATCGGCGTCCCGGGCTTCCTGCTGGGTCACATGGACTGGTCCGGCGCAACGTTGTGGGGGTGGATCGGCTGGATCTTCACCGCCGTCGGGCTCGTGACCTACTACATTGCAGGCCTCGTGTACGCCCAGACAGCCCGCGTGCTGCTGGCCCAACGCCGAGACGGACTCCACACCGGACCCGTCCGACACCCCGACGCAGGAGCATCCGAGTGAACCCCGACGACCGCCGTTACACCGAAGAGCACGAGTGGGTGAAGATCGATGGTGACCGTGTCACCGTCGGCATCACCCACTACGCCCAGGACGCCCTCGGCGATGTCGTGTACGTCGACCTGCCGGCCACCGGGACTCGTGTGGAGTCCGGCCAGCCCTTCGGCGAGGTCGAGTCCACCAAGAGCGTCAGCGACCTGTTCGCCCCCCTGTCGGGCACCATCGCCGAGCGCAACTCCTCGCTGGAGTCCAACCCCGAGTTGGTCAACTCCGACCCCTACGGCGAGGGCTGGATGGTCGTCCTCCAGGTCGATGACACCAGCGCCATCGACTCGATGATGACCGCCGAGGCCTACGCGGCGCTCACCGAGGACAGCTGACCAGCGACCGCTGATCCCGCGCCGACGGCCACCGTCGGACGCGGGTGGAGTTCAGCCGGGGCAACAGGGCCCGCTGCTACGCTTCGGGCCCACGACGCAGCCGCGTCACCCTCCCCCTACCGCTCGAGAGCCACCGTCGGATGTACTGCACGCAATGCGGCTACAAGAACCCGCAAGGGGCCAAGTTCTGCGCCCAGTGCGGGACGCCGCTGACCGCGCCGATGGACGTCACCACCGGCATGCTGCCGACTGCGCCGGACACCACCGGCGATGGTGACGAGCGCATCGACACCGACGGGGTTCGCTCCGACCTCTCACCCGGTACGGCGTTGCTCGTCAGCGTCCGCGGCCCCAACGTGGGCGCCCGGTTCCTGCTGGACAAGGAGCTCGTGACGGTCGGTCGCCATCCCGAGTCCGACATCTTCCTCGACGACATCACCGTCTCGCGACGGCATGCCGAGTTCCGCCGGACCGAGTCCACGTTCCTCGTGGCCGACGTCGGCTCGCTGAACGGCACGTACGTGAACGGCACACGGACCGAGGGGCAGGAGCTGGTCCACGGCGACCTCGTCCAGGTCGGCAAGTTCCGCCTGAAGGCCCTCATCCCCGAGGTGGGCTGATGGCGACGCCCAATCCCACCCCGAACGGCAAGCAGGGGCCGCAGGGCTTCACGATCGGCGAGGTCCTCAACCAGCTCAAGGAGGACTTCGAGGACATCACGATCTCCAAGATCCGCTTCCTCGAGTCCGAGGGCCTGATCTACCCCGACCGGACCGAGTCGGGCTACCGCATCTTCTCCGAGGACGACGTCGAGCGGCTGCGGTTCATCCTGACCGCCCAGCGCGACCACTACCTGCCGCTGAAGGTCATCCGTGAACAGCTCGACCGCCTCGACGCCGGCGAGCAGCCGGCAGGCGGCCCCGGGCCGACCCCGCCGCCGACGCTGGTGACCGGCGCCGACGCCGTGGAGGAAGAGGCGTCGCTGACGCCGACCCAGACCGCCGTGCAGATGGCCAAGGCGCTGGAGTCCGCGCCGGCCACCAACGAGGGTGCGGTCCTCGAGTCGCCCACCACCCCCGTCGAGCTCAACCTGCGGGAGTACTGCGAGGCCACCGGCCTGGACTCCCAGCAGGTCAAGGCGCTGCGCGAGTACGCCATCGTCGGTGACCCCGAGGACGAGACGCGGCCCTTCGACGCCGACGACCTGCTGACCGGACGGGCCGCCCGTGAGCTGCTCGCCCTCGGCCTCGAACCGCGTCACCTGCGCATGTACCGCCAGTTCGTCGATCGTGAGGTGGCCCTCTTCGAGCAGCTGGCCACCCCGCTGCTGCGCCAGCGCAACCCCGAGGCGCGCCGCCAGGCTGCCCGCCAGCTCGAGAAGCTGGCCGGGTTGACCGCCCGCATGAAGCGGTCCCTGCTGTCTGCCGAGCTGCGCCGCTACGTCCGAGGTGGCTAGCCGCCCCGTCACGGTGCACACGTCGGTACGGCTGAGGGCCGTCGCCGTCGTGGTGGCGCTGCTGACCCTCCTGACGGCCATGGGCCCGGTGACGTCGGCCCGCGCGCAGGCCACCGCCACCGACCCAGCCACGGACCCCTCGACCACCACGACGGAGGGGTCGGTCACCGTCGACCCCAGCGCACCCGCGGTCGCACCGACCCTGCCGGAGTCCGGCCTCGACCCCCTCGTCACCGCATCCCCCGACGAGCTGGTCGCCCGCCCCGTCCCCGGACCCCGGCCCGAGGCCCCTGACCTGACCGCGGCCGGCGCCGTGCTGTTCGACCCTGCCGACCAGGTCGTCCTGGCCGGTGTCGACCCGCAGGTGCCCCGGCGCATGGCGTCGACCACCAAGATCATGACGTTGCTCCTGGCCCTGGAGGCGCTCGCGGACGGCTCCGTCGCGCCCGAGCTGACCGTCTCGCCGTTCGCCGAGGAGGTCGATCACGCCCCGGGTGGTGCATCACTGGACCTGGAGGCCGGCGACGTCGTCCCCGTCGAGGACCTGCTGGCCGCGCTGCTGCTGCGGTCGGGCAACGGGGGCGCGGTCGCCCTCGCCGAGCACATCGCCGGCAACGAGACCGCGTTCGTGTCGATGATGAACGCCCGGGCCGTGGAGATGGGGCTGGACGACACCACGTTCGTCAACTCCAGCGGACTGACCGACGACGAGGCCCACCACGCCACGCCGCTGGACCTGGCGCTCCTCGGCATCGAGGCGATGCGGTATCCGTCCTTCGCCGAATGGGCCGGCGCCGCCAGCTACGACACGGGGTTCTTCGGGGTGGAGGAGAACCGCAACGAGATGTTGACCGCCTACGAGGGCACCATCGGCATCAAGACGGGCTTCACCACGCTGGCGGGCGAGTGCCTGGTCGCCGCGGCCGAACGCGACGGGCGCATCCTGTACGCCGTGGTGCTCGGCAGCGACAACCGGGTCGCCGACACCTCCGCCCTGTTCGACCACGGCTTCGAGGACTACGCCCGGCCCACGCCGTTGGTGGCCGGGGACACGCCCGCAACCTACCGCTGGGCCGCCGGCGAGGTGCCGCTGCAGGTCGCGGAGGACCTCGCCCGCACCGTCGGGGCCGGAGCGACGGTCGAGACCGTCACGCGGCTCGCGCCCGACGCGTCGCTTCCCGTCGCATCCGGCACCCCGCTGGGCGAGGTCGTGCTCGTCGTCGACGGCGAGGAGGTCGACCGGACCCCGCTGCTGGCCGCCGCAGCCGTCCAGCCGTCCACCGACACCGCCGGCGCCGCCGTGGCCGACACCATCCGGGCGTTCGCACGACTCGGCGAGCAGCGCCAGGCGGTCGCGGCCTGATCGGTCGCGAATGCGCAGGTCGGGCAGAAATTCGCCGGAGCACCACTAGACTCGTCCACCAGTGACCCGGAGGACCACATGATCGAGCTCGAGCTGGTGGGTGTACGCGTGGAGCTGCCCCACAACCAGCCGATCGTGCTGCTCAAGGAGTCGACGGGGGAGCGGTTCCTCCCCATCTGGATCGGGGCGGTCGAAGCCACGTCCATCGCCTTCGCGCTGCAGGGCGTCGAGACAGCACGACCCATGACCCACGACCTGATGAAGGACCTGCTGGAGGCCCTGACCGTCGATGTGGAACGCATCGTGGTCACCGAGCTGAAGGACGGCACGTTCTACGCCGAGATCCTCATGAACGGCCCCGCAGGCGAGGTGCGGGTGTCCTCGCGCCCGTCCGACGCGATCGCCCTCGCCGTTCGCGGTGGCATCCCGGTGTTCGCCGAGGAAGCGGTCCTGGAGGAGGCGGGCATCCTGATCGAGGACTCCGACGACGCCGACCAGGAGGTCGAGAAGTTCAAGGAGTTCCTCGACAACGTCACCCCCGAGGACTTTGCCCAATAGCGAACCTGCGGTTCGACGCCCAGTAGCGAACCTGTGGTTCGACGCCCAATAGCGAACCTGCGGTTCGACGCCCAATTGCGAACCTGCGGTTCGACGCCCAATAGCGAACCTGCGGTTCGACCGGACATCTGTTCTGTTGACCGCCCGTCCGGCGTCGGCGTACCTTCGCCTGACACGTTTGTAGTTACGAGCCGGAGCGGACATGGCTTCCAACAGGTATGCGCGAGACATTCCCCTCCCGGGTCTGACCGACGGGGAGGACGGCTACCGCGGTCCTGCCGTGGCCAAGATCGTCGGCATCACCTACCGGCAGCTCGACCACTGGACGTCGACCGGCCTGGTCCAGCCGAGCGTCCGCGACGCCGAGGGTTCGGGCTCGCAGCGCCTGTACGGCTTCGACGACATCGTCCAGCTGAAGGTCATCAAGCGCCTTCGCGACGCCGGCGTCAGCCTGCAGCGCATCCGCAAGGCCCTCGACGAGGTCGAGTCCCAGGGATTGACCCTGCGCGACATCACCCTCGCCTCGGATTCGGCCGGCAAGGTCTTCGCGATCAACGACCAGCAGGAAGCGATCGACCTACTCATGAGCGGCCAGGGTGTCTTCGTCATCGCCATCGACCCGGTCGCCAGCGAGGTCGAGGCCGAGGTCGCGACCATCACTCCGGAGCGGGCCGAACCGCCCGTCCAGGACCTGCACCGCCGCCGCCCGGCGATCTGACCGCCGATTCGACAGCGCACACCGACCCACGTCCGCACCGGTCGACGTTCCGTCCTCGAGGCACCCGCTCCGGCAGGTGCCTCGTCCAGTGTCGGGAATGTTTTCCGACGATTCGGGAAGGTACCCGCCGGTCGGTGGACAACCAGTTGATGTAGCGGGTATCCGCCAACCGATACTGAGGAGAAACACCCCGATGCGTATTCGTACTGCCGCAATCGCCGCCCTGCTCGCCCTGGGCGTCCTGGCCCCGTCCGCCGCGTCCGCCGACGTGTGCTACGACCTCCAGGTGAACCTGAACGGCGAGGCCGTCGTCAGCGAGACCGACTGCATCGAGGCGTAGCACCACCGCAACGTCTGTCCGCACGCCCGGCCACTTCGGCCGGGCGTGCGGCGTTTTCGTCATCCGGGCAGGGATCGAGGGGGGCCGCGTCGAACCTTCCGCCCGAGCCCGTAACTGACCTCTCCAGGGAAAGCGAGACACTCCATGCGCATGCGCGCACTGCTGGCCGCCGTCGGCGTCGTCGGGGCCATGGTCCCCATGGCGATCCAGGCGACCGCTGACACCATCGTTGCCTGCGAGGCACCGACGGTCGACATGGTCTTCGAGGAGGCCTACATCGACGAGACCCGTGCCGGCGGTGAACCGATCCTGGAGACGCTGCAGGACGGGACCCTGCTGTGGGGTTCCCACGCCGGCACGACCCACTTCTACAGCCCGACGGTCGCTGACCCGACGTCCGCGGCGTTCGTGCAGAACTACGAGGGACAGACCTACCAGTACTGGTCCGACGACGACGGGGCGACCTGGCACTTCTCGCCACGCAACGCCATCCAGAGCGCCGCGCAGGGCTCCGTGGCCGGCGTGAACAACTCCGGGTTCTCCGACCCCGTGTTCGCCGAGGACATGGCCGGCAACGTCTTCATCTCCGAGATCAACCTGGCCAACATCGCGGTCTCCAAGTCCGACGACTCGGGACGCACCTGGACGCTGCAGAACTTCCTCGGCCTGACCGTCTCCGACCGCCAGTGGATGGCCGCTGACGAGGAGGACGTGGTCTACATGACCGCCAACACCTTCGGTGGTGGGTCCCTCGGCGACACCCCGCCGGGCGTCACCGGATCGCTGTCCAACCGCATCTACAAGTCCGTCGACGGCGGCGTGACGTGGTCCCGCGGCCACACCACGGGCGGTTCGTCGTCCTCCGACATCAAGGTCGACTGGAACACCGGCGCGATCTACCAGCCGCAGAAGAACGGCAGCCTGCAGATCGCCGTCTGGCCGAACGCCCGCACCGAGGACTTCTCGACCCAGCCCACCGTCAACCACTACACGATCTTCGACGGCTACCGCAGCCAGTCCAGCATCGGCCCGACGATCGAGCTCGACGACGCCGGCAACATCTACGCCACGTGGGACCAGGGCAGGGGCAACGCGGACTACCCGCCGGGGATCTACTTCGCGGCCTCGCAGGACGGTGGCGTGACGTGGACCGACGCGGTCCGTGTCGACGAGGGCCCCGAGCACTCCTTCTGGCCCTGGCTCGAGGTTGGCGCCGAGGGTGCCGTCGGCATCGCCTGGCTGGAGAACGAGAACGTCATCTCCTCGGAGAACGCTGAGGACGCCACGGCCGACTCCGCGTGGCACGTCATGGCCGCCCAGACCTTCGACGCCTTCGGCAACGAGGACGACGGCTGTGATGTCGCCGGGTTCAACGTCGTGCAGGCCAGCGAGACGCCGGTCCACCACGGCACCGTCTGCACCGGCGGCACCGTCTGCCAGGCCCGCGCGGTCGACCGTCGACTGGGTGACTACTTCGGCAACGAGATCGCTGCGGGCGGCGGCATGGTGATCGCCGTGTCCGACACCGAGCAGGGAGGGTCGGTCGCGCTGCCGCTGGCCATCCGCCAGGTCGCGGGACCGAGCTTCACCGAGCCGGGGACGATGCTGGAGGACTGACCTCCATCATCGACAGGAACCACTGCGCCGCCCGTGACCTCACGGGCGGCGCGGCGTTTCGTCCGAAGGGAACAGGGCGCCCGGGAGGGTGCCGACGAGGACTAGGGGAGGGCCTGACGGGGGCCCGTCTCCTCGATGAGCAGGACCGACTCGGTCCGGGTGATGCCCGGCATCGTGCGCAGCTCGTCCACGAGGAACTTGCGGAGCTCGTCGACGCTGGCGACACGCACGGTCAGGAACCCGTCGTAGGCACCCATCGTCAGGCCCCAGTGCTCCACGGAGTCCATCGCGTCCAGGGTCGTCCGCAGGTCCTCCAGCTTGGTCTGGTCCAGCCCGAACAGCACGAGTGCGGCAACCGGCAGCCCCACCTTGGAGGAGTTGATGCGTGCCGTGTAGCCGTGCACGACCCCGCGTTCGTGCAGCTTGCCGATCCGGCCGTGCACGTTCGTGCGCGACACGTGCACGCGATCGGCAAGGTCGGTCAGCGTGATCCTGCCGTCGTCCCTGAGTATCCGCAGGATCGCCATGTCCACATCATCCATTGGCGTCGGATGCTAGCGGCTGGCTCGCCGTCGGGGGAAGGTCTGTCGGCAGAAGGGTGCTTCCGCGGTCGTTTCGTCCGGCCGAGCTCAGGTCGTCGGGGCGCCGCCGGGCGAGTCGCACACATCGGTGTCGGATCGTACGGTCCGGGTCTCCGGTGGGATGTCGACGGCCTCGGGCAGCGGCTGGGGACGGCCGTCGTCGTCGATCCGTGCGGGCAACCACCGGTACCCCTCCACCCCGTCGTCGCCGAGGGTGACGGTCAGCACGCCCGTGTCGCGCTGCTCGGACTTCGTGGCGTAGAAGACGAAGTTGCCGACGCTGTAGGCGACGAACGTCCCGTCGACCTCGGCGACCCCCTGCAGGACATGGGGGTGGTGGCCGACGATGACGTCGGCACCGGCCGCGGCGAACGCCCGCGCCATCGTCACCTGGTCCCCGTTGGGGCACGTCATCCGCTCCTGGCCCCAGTGGACGGTCACGACCAGGTGGTCGGCCATGGCCGAGGCGTCCCGGACCGCTCGGACCGCCCGGTCCAGGTCGTAGGCCGACGCCATGCCCGGCCGGCTGTCGCGTGCTTCCCACTCGATCACGGGGAACACGCGGGACAATCCCAGCACCGCGACGGTTCGTCCGGCGACGTCGAAGAGGGCAGGGGCGTAGGCGGCGTCGGCATCCTGGCCGTACCCGACTGCCGCGAGTCCGGCGTCGGTGGCGATCCGGACGGTCTCCTCCGCGGCGTCGTGGCCGTAGTCCAAGCCGTGGTTGTTGGACAGGTTGACCACGTCGACCCCGGCGTCGGCCAGCGCGTCGGCAAGGCTGGCGTCGGCCCGGAAGGTGTAGGTCTTGTCGGCCGGGGTGCCGATGTCGCCCAGCGCCGTCTCGAGGTTGACCACGGCGATGTCGGCCTCCGACAGCCACGGGGCCACTCCCTCCAGGGGGTTCTCGCCGGCCAGCAGCACGTCGGCGATGGGGGGTTCGCCGTGCACGTCGCCCGCGAAGGCGATCGTCACCGGCGGGGCCGCCGGCGTCGGTCCCTGCGCCTCCGTCGGGGCGGGGATCGCCGGTAGGTCGGCCAGGGCAGCTACGGCGTCGGGAATCCCGATGTCGGGTGCGGGGGCCACGACCTCCACCGGTTCCGCCGCACCGCCGACAGCGAAGCCCGCGACCGCGAACGCCACCACCGCGGAGGTGATGGCGAGCAGGATCCTGCTGGGCCAGTCTGGAACCCTCATGGGCACGACGTCCGGGGTCCGGGGTCAGCCACGCAACCGCTGGAGGGCAGGGCCGGCGACCGGGTGGCCGTCGAGGGTGGCCAGGACACCCGGATCGATGCCGTTGAGGAACGCGGCCAGGTCGGCACCGTCGGCGGGGCCCAACCGGTTCGCGGATGCGGTCCACTCGGCCCCGGCCGCCGCACGCTGGGCGGCGACGACGGACGCGTCGGCACGACCGTCGATGGCGTCGAGGAGCCCTCTGGCCCACGCCATGCCTGCATCGGGCCCACCAGCCGGCAGGATCTGGCCGTCCAGCAGGCTGCGGGCCCGGGGGATTCCAACCGCACCGGCGCCACCGTAGAGGGTGTCGTGCACATCGCCGAGGAAGCCCAGCAGCTCGGCATGGGTCGCGACCTCGTCGGCGACCGTCGCCAGGGCGTCGTGATCGGGATGGTCGACGTAGGCCTGTCCCGGGGTGTTCGGGGCGACCTGGTCGATCCGCAGGTCGACCAGTCCCTCGCGCAGCGCTGCCGTGGCCTCGCGGAGCTGCCGGGCACGGACCGCCAGGGGCGGCAGGCCGAACGGGTCGACGTGCGCGGCTGCCGCATCCGCGACGTCGACCTCGGCGCTGTAGAGCATCAGCACGTCGACGACGGCGTCCTGCGTGGCCACGTCGACCCGCATCGGCACGCGGGCGTTCCCGGCGTCGTCGCGGCCGAACGAGGAGGTCACGAGGACCAGGCCCATCAGCAGCCCGACCACCAGCACGCCGCGCCGCACCCACCGGCGGGCGACGGACGCCCCCGCCTCCTCCGCGCGTGCCGGGTCGTGCCGGCGCGGCCGACCGGCCTGGCGTTCCGGGTCGTGCGGGCGCGGCCGACCGGCGCCCTGCCCCTCGCCCGGCAGCGCGATCACCTGACTCGGTCGAGTCGTCCGCGGTCCCCGTGCGCTGGCCATCCCGCCCACAGGATAGGGCGGCCGATGTCGCAGCGGCGGTGCGTCGTCCCCGACCCTGTAGCCTTCCCGAGCCGATGCCGTCCCGTCAGACCACCCCGTCCCGATCGTCCCTGCGCACGACCATCAACCCGCGCCTCACCGATGCGCTGGTCGACCGGCTCGTCGACATCTGGGTGGACGTCACCCACGAGGGCGGCGCGGTCGGCTTCGTCGGCCGCGTCAGCCGCGACGAGGTTGCCACCGGTGTCGCCGGGTTCTGGGACCGGGTCATCGACGGGGCCGTCGACCTGGTCGTCGTCGAGGACGACCAGCAGGTCGTCGGGTTCGGGTTCCTCGTGCCGGCCGAGGACCCGGCGGTCACCAGCCACCGGGCCGAGGTCCAGAAGCTGATGCGGGACCCCCGTGTGTCCGGCCGCGGCATCGGTGCGGTCGTCCTCGAGGCGCTGGAGGATCGCGCCGTCGGGCGAGGCGTGTCCTTGGTCACCCTCACCGTCCGTGGGGGGACCGGCCGTGAGGCCTTCTACGTCGACCGCGGGTACCGACAGGTCGCCACCCTGCCCGACTGGGTCCGGATCGACGGACGGTCGACAGACCTGCTGGTCATGGCCAAGCCGGTGGGGGCGGGGTCGTCCGCCCAACCCGATGACCCGGGAACCCCGCTCGAGGAGGAGACTGCCACCGTGCCCCGTCCCGACGACCTTCGCCTGCAGGTCACGCGGCTCGACCGGGACCTGCCGCTGCCCGCCTACGCCCGGCCGGGCGACGCGGGCCTGGACCTGTTCGCGCGGGAGGACAAGGTCCTGCCGCCGGGGACCCGCTGCCTGATGCCGACGGGACTTGCAGTGGCGATCCCCGACGGATGGGTCGGCCTGGTCCACCCGCGGTCCGGACTGGCCGTGCGCCAGGGGCTGTCCATCGTCAACAGCCCCGGGACGATCGACGCCGGCTACCGGGGCCAGCTGATGGTGCCGCTGATCAACCTCGACCCGTCGGTCACGATCCGCCTCGCACGAGGGGAGCGCATCGCCCAGCTGCTCCTGCAGCGGGTCGGCCACGCCCAGCTGGTCGAGGTCGACGAGCTGCCCGACGGCGTGCGCG
>NZ_PGDQ01000028.1 GCF_003073135.1 Euzebya rosea | reverse complement strand
TGGAGGTGGGTGACCAGCTCGGTCACCTCACCCGCCTCCACCACCCCTGACCCCATACCCCGAACCCCACCTCTCACCTGTCTCGATCGTGTGTTCGAGTATACCGCCTCGGACGGTCTTGGATCGGGTGTTTCCCCAGCTCAAACGGCATTTCTGACGGTTCGTCAGTGGTGATCGTCTCCGCTTCGTGGCTGCTGTTGGACACTGTCATCCACGGCGGTCTGGAGTGGGCAACAACCCGACACACGCGACGATGTGTCCCGATCCGGACACCTGTGGATGACGGAGCAGCGCTAGGGTTCGGGCTTCACTTCGACCCGGCTCGACCCAAACCCGGACCCCACCCCGATTTGGAGGCATGACGGTGACGACCCGATGGGTGGCGCTGCTACGGGGAATCGCCCCGATGCACGAGAACCAGAAGAGTGCGGACCTGCGAGGCGCCTGTGAAGCCGCGGGGTTCACGCGGGTCGCCTCGATCCAGTCCAGCGGCAACCTCGTCTTCGACGCCGACACAGACGACCGCGACGAGGTCACCCGTCGCCTGGACCGCACGTGGACCGACCGCCTGGGGTTCACGTCCAGGACCATCGTGCGGACCCCCGAGGAGCTGCAGGCGCTCGTCGACCTGCAGCCCTACGCCGGACAGGAGCACGGCCCCGCTGCCTACCAGCTCGTCACGTTCTTCGACCGCCCGATCACGCTCGACTTCGCCGTACCCCACGAGGTCGAGTCCCTGGGCCTGCGGGTCGTCCATGCCACAGCCACGGAGCTCTTCACGGTCAACGACACCTCGGTCGGCAAGGGCACACCGTCGGCCATGGGCTGGCTGCAGAAGACCTTCGGCAAGGACCTGACGTCGCGGACGTTCCCGACGCTGTCGCGCATCCTCAAGAAGTGCTGAGGCAGGCCAACACCCACCTTCCCCGGCCACGCCCCTCCCCCTCCGCGCAGCGATGCTGCCGGCGGTGGTCGGGCCCGACCGGTTCGTGTTCGTGTTCACCGATCCGGACGACACCTCCCAGGGGTTCTTCACCATCCCGATGCTGCCGGTCGACGTCGACACCCGGCGAATGCTGCTGATGTTCTCGAAGTTCTTCTCCTTCCGGCCCGCGTCAGCAGGTCACGCCGCCAACCACTGGAAGACTGCGGACGTGATGCCCGCGAGGATCGCCGGGGGGCCACCAGCAGCAGCCGTCGACCCCGACCGCGGGGCCGGCCGCGCCACTCGGTGAGCACGCCCAGGAGGGCCCCCGACGGCACGGCCCAGATCGTCGCGAGGCCCACGATTCCCACATCGGTCGGGAACACCCGTGCCACGACCCAGGTCGCCAGCTCACCTGCCAGTCCGACCACGAGGCCGACCAGCGCACCCGTCACCGCGCCACGGGCGAGCGGTTCCGGCCTCACCCGCCGGCGCCGCTCTCGTCCTGCGGCCACGACCGGGCGGGCCGCTCCCCGGGACCGGTCGGCGATTCGGTGACGGCGTAGGCGACGAGGCTGCTGACGACGAGGGTGACCACCACCTTCGGGATGGTCACCGACGACAGCGCCGCCATCGCGGCCAGCGCGAGGACCCAGGTCCCGAGCAGGACGAGAAGCCCCCTCCCACGTCCCCACCCCGATCCGTCCACGAGCCCTCCCCGCGCATCCGCTGCCATGGTGCGCCGGCGACCCTACCGCCCGAGGACCCGAGGACGGCGGCGCGTCGCCGAACCCACGAGGACCGCGACGGCCCGGGCAGCGCTCTGGCAGGCACCCTCCATCGTGGTCGTCCAGTCCGTGCGAGTCCAGTCACCGGCCAGCACCAACCCATCCACCGAGGTCGCCTGCGGGGGACGCAGGCCGGCGGTGCCCGGCCGTTGGGCGAACGTCGACCGAGGCATCCGCACGACGTGGGCATGGACCACCGTGGCCCCTGCGGCCGCTGGATACCGATCGGCCAGCACCGCCATCTGCGCCGCGACGATCTCGTCGTTGCGCATGCCGACCAGCTCGTACGCCGCCGACACGGTCGTGGAGAACAGCCAGCTCGACCGGGGCGTCCGCCCGTGCATCCGCTGCCGGTCCCACACCTGCTCCAGCACGCCCTCCCCGCCGTGGATGACCTCGCCCCAGTCGGCCATCCCGATGTCACGGTCGAGGTAGAGGTTGACGCTGACGATCGGCACCGGGGTCAGCTCGGCGACGACCCGGTCGACGAGCTGCGCCTCCGGCAGGCCCTCCAGCAGGTCGGCCATGTCCCAGATCGGCACCGCACAGACGACCGCGTCGGCCGCCACCACGTCGCCGTCGGACAGCCGGACCCCACGCACGACCCGACGACCCGCGGGATCCGCCTCCACCTCGAGCCCGCGCACGACCGCCCGGGTCCGCACCGACACCCCCAACCGATCGAACGCCGCCGACGCCGGTCGGACGATCAAGCTGTCGAGGTCGACGGTGGGATAGCCGATCGAGATGGCACGCCGGGTGCGCACGGCCTGCCGCAACCCCGTGACCAGCAGGTCCGCCGGCACCTTCGCCGACGAGATCGACGGCTTGTCGCCGGTCAGGCCGATGACCACCGTGTTCCACAACCCGACGCGTGCCGTCTCGGGCAGGCCCACGCGGTCGAACCACTCCTCCGCCGTGATCGCGTCGAGGTCTCGCGGCTGCCGCACGGCCTGGCCGATCAACCTGGCCTGCGCCACGGCCGTCCGGAACCGATCCCACCCGCGGACGCCGGGCACGTCACCGACCACGACCTTGAGGACGCCGAGCGGTCCCGACCCGATCCGCCGCGCCGTGCCGTCGGGCATCCGGATCGTCAGGTGACCGGGGAACGCCAGCCGGTCAGCCGTCCCGATGCTGCGGAGGAACCGTGGCAGGTGCGTGTATCCGCTGGCCAGCACGTGCTGTCCGTTGTCGGGGACGTCGTCGACCTGGTCCTGCGGCATGGCGACCGTCCGCCCGCCGAGCGCGCCGCGACGTTCCAGCACGACCACCTCGTGACCTGCCTCGGCCAGCCAGACCGCCGACGCGAGGCCGGCCAGTCCTCCTCCGACGACGACGCAGCGCACGGGAGGCAGGGTGCCCCGTTCCCCATCCGCCGACTCCCGACGACGCCGGGACCTTGGGCCCTGCCGAGGTTCCCGACACGGGCCTACGGTGACCTCGATGACTGCTGCTGCCCGACGTCCTGCCGTCCCGATCCTTGGCTTCCTCGGAGCTGCCGGGACGGTCACGGGCAGCCGGTTCCTCCTCCGGACCGCACGGTCGACGGTGCTCGTCGACTGCGGCCTGTTCCAGGGGCACGGCAAGGTGCGACGCCGGAACTGGGCGCCCTTCCCCGCCAACGCCGCAGCCATCGACGCCGTCGTGCTGACCCATGCCCATGTCGACCACAGCGGCTACCTGCCGCGGCTGCGCAACGAGGGGTTCCGCGGGCCGGTGTTCTGCACGGACGGCACCGCCGACCTCGTCCGCATCGTCCTGCCCGACAGCGGCCACCTCCAGGAGGAGGAGGCGCGCTTCGCCAACCGGATGGGGTACTCCAAGCACGAACCCGCGTTGCCCCTGTACACCGAGAAGGACGCCCGGGCGGTGCTCCCCAGCCTGCAGACCGTCCCGTTCGGCCACCCGACGCCGATCACCGACGACGTGACCGTCACGCTCCAGCCGGCCGGGCACATCCTCGGCTCGTCGACCGTCGCGCTCGACCTGGCCGACAGCGGACGACGGGTGCTGTTCAGCGGCGACCTCGGTCGGCCACGGCACCCCCTGCTCGTGCCGCCCACCCCACCGACCGACGCCGATGTCATCGTCCTCGAGTCGACCTACGGCGGCCGCCAGCACGACGACACCGACGCCATCGACCAGCTCGCCCGGATCATCGACCGGACGGCCGCCCGCGGCGGCACCGTCCTCATCCCCGCGTTCGCGGTCGACCGCACCGAGGTCGTGCTGCTGCGCCTCCGCGAGCTGATGTCATCGGGCCGCCTACCGACGCTCCCCGTCCACGCCGACAGCCCGATGGCGCTGCGGGCCCTCGACGTCTACCGCACCGCCATCGAGGAGGGTGCGGCCGACATCCGTCCCGAGCTGCGCGGGCAGGCCGACCCCTTCGACACCGGGCACCTCCACGAGGTCCGTGACGTCGAGGGGTCCAAGGCGCTCGCCCAGCTGACCGGCCCGTCGATCATCATCTCCGCCTCCGGCATGGCCACCGGGGGTCGGGTCCTGCACCACCTCGCCAGGCTGCTGCCCGACCCGCGCAACGCCGTGGTCCTGGTCGGCTTCCAGGCAGAGGGCACGCGGGGACGCCGTCTCGCCGACTGGCCCGCCCAGCTGAAGATGATGGGCACCTACGTCCGGGTCCGGGCCGAGGTCGCCAACCTCCGGTCGTTCTCGGTGCACGCCGACCACGACGAGCTGATGGGTTGGCTCCGCTCCGCACGGCCCGCCCCGGAGCTGGTCCACCTCGTCCACGGCGAGCAGGACGGCGCCGAGGCGCTCCGTGATGCCATCGAAGCCGAGCTGGACTGGCACGCGGTGGTCCCACGGCACCTCGAACGGGTCCGCCTCTGACGGGGCGCTGACGACGTGTCAGGTCCGGTCAGGGTCTGCCGGCGTGCCCGACCTCAACGGTGGTCGTCAACAGGACCGCCTCGGTGGCGTCCATGCGCATGTGCTCGAGGAAGTCCGGTGCCGCGCAGATCAGCAAGGTCCGGCCGTCCTCGCCGCCGAGCTGGCAGGCGAAGGCGCCCAGCCCCTCGGGCATCGTGACCTGGTCGACGACCTCGCCACCGGGGGCGACACGCAGCACCCGCGCCCCCATGGCGTCGGCCGCCCAGATGTGCCCCTCGACGTCCAGGGTGCAGCCATCGGGACCGATCGCCAGCCCGGCGAGGGTCTCCTCCAGCGTCCCGAGGGTCGGGGCCGGCGCGAGCTCCGCCCACGTCCGCCGGTCGGTCAACGACCCGTCCTCGGCGATGGTGAAGGCGGTGTAGCGGGCGCCCATGGTCTCTCCGACGACCAGCGTCGCCTCGTCGGGCAGGATGACGCTGCCGTTGGGGAACCACATGTCCTCGGCCGCCACCGACACCGAACCGTCCGGATCGACCCTGACGAGGGTGGCCGGGGAGGGGTCGGCGCCACCCATCAGGTCGAAGCCGAAGTTGCCGACGAACGCCCGCCCCTGCGCGTCCACCACCATGTCGTTGGCCTTGCCACCACAGTGCTCGGAGAGGTCGGCATGGACCGTCACCGTCCCGTCGGCGGCCCGGCGCAGCAGCCGATGGTCCCGCATCGACACGACCAGCATCGAGCCGTCCGGCATCCAGCCCAGCCCCGAGGGCTGCGCGTCGACGGTCATGACGACCTCCGCATGGCCGTCGGCGGTGACCCGCTGCACGGTGTGGGCGTAGAAGTCGCTGACCCACCACGTGCCGTCGTGCCATCGCGGCCCCTCGTAGAAGTGCCCTCCGTCGAGCAGCGTCGCGAGTTCGTACCCCATTGTCAGGCTCCTTGATTCGGGTCCGGCGGTCCCCGTTGCCGGTCACCCTATGACGGTCCCGTCGGCGATGACGGCCGGAACGCGAACTGCCCGCCCCAGCTGCCCGCGCGGTCCTAGAGTGCGCGCCATGCCACCAGCACCGCCACTGCGCCCATCCCGATGACCGACGGTCGGCACACGCGGCTGGCCACGGCGCTCGACCTGCCTGCCATCGAGGCGCTCCTGGAGGACCACTGGGTGCCCGACGCGGGTGACGGGATTGTGTGGGCGATGGGTCACCCCTCGGCTCGTGTGGTGATCACCCATCCGGACGGCGGCACTCCGGACGGCCTCGTGGTCGTCACGGAGGGACCGAACGGCCAGGGGACCCTGCGGGTCCGCCACCTGCTCGGGGCCGACCACGACGCGCTGCTCGAGGAGGCCGGTTGGCATGCTCGGACCATGGGGGCGACGGCACTGGAGCATCCCGACGGCACGATCCACGAGCTGGCACGGGTTCGGGGAACCATCTCCGACCGGTTCGTCGCGCTGGCGGCGGTGGCTGCCAACGCGGCGCTCCTGGCGGCGAACCGGACCACCGGGGTGGGCACGACGACGACCAAGGACGACGGCAGCCCCTCGGCTGCCGCGGATGCCGAGGCGGACCGCGCGTCCCAGCGCATCCTGGGCGAGCTCGGCGTACCGATGCTCAGCGAGGAACGCGCCGACATCGGGGTGGAGGATCCCTCCGGTCCGTGGCTGGTCGTGGATCCCATCGACGGGACCGGCAACTACCGCGCCGGGATGCCGCCGTGGGCGTTCGCCGCCGGGCTGGTCGCCGGCGGCCGTCCGGTGGCGGGGTACGTGATGGACCTCTCGTCGGGCCGTCGCTGGTGGGGCACGGTCGGTGTGGGAGCGTTCCGGGACGGGATGCCGGTCACCACGGCAGCCGGCGCCACGCTGATGGTCCCGACGCCACCGCCCGGCGGGACCGTCGAGGTGCCCGAGGGGTTCCGCCGGCTGCGGATCACCGGGTGCACGGCCGTCGACCTGTGCCTGGTCGCGGACGGCTCAGCAGGGGCGTGGCACGACCTGGACCGGGACGGCACCCACGTGCACGACGTCGCCGGGGCGCTGGCGGTCCTCGTGGCGGCGGGCGGGATCGTCCTCGACCCGGGCGGACAGCCGTTGGCGCTGCTGCCCGACACCGAGGGGTTGATCAGGTTCGTCGCCGCTGCGGACCACGACACCGCAGCGGGACTGCTCGCCAGCACGTGATCCCGCGGGTCAGAGGACCTGCTTGAGGATCGGGGTGCGCAGCTCGGTGGGCAGGCGGGCGACCAGCCCGGCGGCCTTGGCGTCGATGCCGACCAGGTTGCGAGGGCGTGGGTGGCGTGCGGTCAGCACGTCGATGATGACCTTGACCACCCGGTCGGGGGAGATCGCCAGGCGGGCCGAACGTTCGCCGACCTTCAGCGTGTCCTCGACCATGTCGGCGTACCGCTCCCGTGCCTCCTCGGGCATGGCGGCCAGCATGTCGCGGCTGCGGGCGGTGCTGGTCTCCCAGATCTCGGTGTCGATCGCCCCGGGTTCGATGAGGGCGACGCCGATCCCGAAGGGCTCGAGCTCCTGGGCGAGCGCGTCGGAGAAGGCGGCCATGGCGAACTTCGACATCGAGTAGGCACCGACCATCCGTCCCGACACCCGACCCGCCATCGACCCGATGTTGACGATCCGCGCCCCTTCGCCGTGCTCGCGCAGCAACGGCAGGGCGGCCTGGGTGGCGACGACGTGGCCGACGGTGTTGACCTCCAGCTGCCAGCGCAGGTCAGCGGGGTCCAGGTACTCAAGCGGGCCCGGCACGGCGGTCCCGGCGTTGTTGACGATGGCCCCGAGGGCATCGAGGGAGGAGATCCGCTCGGTGACGGCGTCGGAGTCGGTGATGTCGAACTGCAGGACGTTGAGGTGCTGATCGCCGAGCTCGTCGAGGAGCCCCTGCGCGTCGGCGTCGCTGCGGACCGAGGCGACCGTGTCGACCCCACGCCCCACGAGGGCGCGGACGGTCGCGCGTCCGATGCCGGTCGATGCACCGGTGACGAGGACGGGGGAGGGGATGTCGGGCATGGCGATGGTCCTGCGCTCGAGGGGGGTCGGACGGTACCCCGCGGCTACCCCCCAAGGAGCTTGTTGACCGCCCGGGACATGCGGCCGGGTTCGGGTGGTGTCCACCCCTCGGGCAGGTGCTCGGGGTGCTGCTCGGCGACGGTGGCCATGACCTCGTCCACCGACGGGTTCACCATCGACGTGTCGCCGATGATGACGGTCGGGACGGTCTCGTTGCCGTTGGCGACGCTCCGGACGTGGGCCGCGGCCGCCTCGTCCTCCCAGATGTTGACCCGCTCGTGGGCCAGCCCCGTCCGCTCCAGGCCACGGAGCAGGCCGGCACAGAATCCACATCCCGGCCTCCAGTAGACGGTGACGGGCGGGGTGGCTGTGGGGTCGGACATCATGGCTCCTCGGTTCGTCGGCTGTGGCGCTGCACCATGCAACACCGACCATGCAACACCGGGTCGGTGACGGCGATTCCGTGCCCGACACCGGGGGTTCGGTTACGTCCGTGGGGGAACGGGGGACAACGTCCCCGCACGTGCAGGAGGACACACGTCAGCCGAACGTGCATCCGAACCACGCGTGACAGAAGGGCCTTGGCATGTCGGTCGGTGACGCCCCCCAGCGGACGGAGGACCTTCGCATCGAGGTGGACACCGGCGCCGCTGCAGACGAGCGGTCCGGGGGCCTCCACCGGACCATCGGCCCGTGGCTGCTGTTCTTCTTCGTCCTCGGCGACATGCTCGGCGGTGGCATCTACGCGCTGGTCGGCGAGGTCGGCGCGAGCGTGGGCGGGGCGATCTGGATGCCGTTCCTGGCCGCGTTCGTGCTGGCCTCGTTGACGGCCTTCGCCTACGTCGAACTGGTCACCAAGTACCCGCGGGCGGCCGGTGCGGCCCTGTACGTCAACAGGGCCTTCCGGCGGCCGTTCCTCACCTTCCTCGTGGCCTTCGCGGTCATGTGCTCGGGGATCACCTCGGCCGCCGCCCTCGCCCGCGGGTTCGCGGGGGACTACCTGGTCACGTTCGTGGACGCGCCGGTGCAGGTGGGGGCACTCGGGCTGATCGTCGTGCTCGCTGCCATCAACCTGTGGGGCATCAGGGAGTCGGTCCGGTTCAACGCCGCCTGCACCGTCATCGAGGTCATCGGCCTCCTGATCATCCTCGTCGTCGGGACGATGGCGATCGGGGACGGCAGCGCCGACCTGTCACGGAACCTCGAGCTCAGCGGGGACGGCCCACCGCTCCTCGTCGTGCTCTCGGGTGCGGCGCTGGCCTTCTACGCCCTGATCGGGTTCGAGGACTCCGTCAACATGGCGGAGGAGGTCAGGGACCCCTCGCGTGTCTTCCCCCGGGCCCTGTTCGCCGCGCTGGGCGTGGCTGCCCTCGTGTACCTGGCCGTCACGGTCGTGGCGTCGGCGGTGGTCCCGACCGACGAGCTGGCTGCCAGCGACGGCCCGTTGCTCGAGGTCATCCGACGTGGTCCGGGCGGCGTCCCGGAGACGATGTTCAGCGGTATCGCGTTGTTCGCCCTCGCCAACGGTGCGCTGATCAACCTGATCATGGCGTCGCGGCTGGTCTACGGGATGGCCCGGGAGGGGATCGTGCCGTCCTCGCTGGGGAGGGTCGTCCCGGGACGGGGCACGCCAGCCACCGCCATCGCCTTCACCACCGCGCTGGCCCTCGTGCTGGCGGCGACCGGCGACCTCGGCGGCCTCGCCGACACCACCGTCCTGCTGCTGCTGATCGTCTTCGTCGTCGTCAACGTCTCGGTGCTGGTGCTGCGGCGCGACGAGGTGGACCACGACCACTTCCGGGCGCCGACGCTGGCGCCGGTCCTCGGCGCGGTGGTGTGCCTGGCGCTCGTCACCCAGAACGAGGGCGCCACCTGGCTGCGGGCCGGCGCGTTGATGACGCTCGGGATCGTCGTGTGGGGCGCCAACCGTTCGACTCGCCGGGCTTCCGGGACCCGAGAGGACCCCACCCGCTGAGGTGGCACCAGTCCGACCGCCCCCACCGGGCGTACCGTGGAGATCCCACGAGGAGCTTCCACGATCGCAACGCCTGACCCCACTTCGAGGCCCGACACCCGCACGGCCCCACCGCGCACGGCCACCGCGACCGTCGAGGCGTTCCTCGACGCCCTTCGGGCCCTCGACGTCGAGGCCGCCCGGGCGCTGATGGCGCCCGACATCGTCTACCAGAACGTGCCCTACCCGCCTGTCCGCGGCCCCGAGGCCACCATCCGGGTGCTCAGGCTCTTCCTGGTTGCGGCCACCGGGTTCGAGGTGGAGATGCATCACATCGCCAGCGATGGGGACGTCGTACTCACCGAGCGGGTCGACGCGCTGACCAACGGCCCCGTCCGCGTTGCCTTCTGGGTCTGCGGCACCTTCGAGGTGCGCGACGGCCTGATCACCGTGTGGCGCGACCGGTTCGACCACGTCGATCTCGCCGTCGCGCTGCTCCGTGGGCTCGTGCAGGCGCCGCTGCGGTTCGTGCGCACGCGCACCGACGGCAACGGCTGACCGGTCCGGGTCCGGGCAGGGCGACTATCGTCGGACGCCACGGCAGACGCTGACCCATCCCCCACAGAGGAGCACCCATGCCCACCGCCGACCTCGGCCAGATCAGCCTCCACTACGAGGCGACGGGACCGACCGACGGGGAGACCATCCTGCTGGTCATGGGCCTGGGCACGCAGATGGTGTACTGGCCGCAGCGGTTGATCGACGACCTGTCGAAGGACCATCGTGTCGTCTGGTTCGACAACCGGGACGTCGGGCTGTCCACCAAGGTCGACGCGCCCACCTCGCCAATGCTGCGTGTGCTGGCCGGCACGTTCGGGGTCCCGGTTCCGCCTCCGCCCTACACCCTGCGGGACATGGCCGACGACGCCGTCGGCCTGATGGACCACCTCGGCCTGGCACGCGCCCACGTCGTCGGCGTGTCGATGGGCGGGATGATCGCCCAGCGCATGGCGATCCACCACCCGCAGCGCCTGGCATCGCTGGTCCCGGTGATGTCCTCCAGCGGGACACGGCTGGTGCCGCCCGCCAAGCCCCGTGCGGCCAGGACATTCTTCATGACCATCCCCACCCATGACCGTGACGCCTACATCGACGCGATCGCAGGGATGCGGGGCGCCATCGCCAGCCCCGGCTTCGAGCCGGACCCCGACCACCTGCGTACGGCGATCGGCCGCGCGTTCGATCGGGGCCTCAACCCCGCAGGGTTCGTCCGCCACCTGCACGCCATCGCCGCCGACGGCAGCCGGGTGCCCGAGCTGCAGCGGGTCGAGGTCCCGACCCTGGTCGTGCACGGCGCCGACGACCCGCTGGTCAACCATCGTGCCGGCCGCTCCATCGCCGACGCGATCCCCGGTGCCCACTTCCGGCTGGTCCGCGGCATGGGCCACGACCTCCCGCCGGGCGTGTGCGACCTGCTCGCCGACGAGGTCAACGGCCTGATCAAGCGCCTCGCCTGAAGGCGTCACCGAGCGGCGAGAAGCACCACCAACCCCGTCGATGCCAGGACCCCGGCGACGGTGCGGACCCGGTTCCAGGTGTTCCATCGTCGCTCGAAGGCGCTGCGGGCACGGCTGACCGAGTCGTCGTCCTCCGCGGCGACATCGACCGCCTGAAGCGTGTTGTTGAGCGGGATGTTGATCGCTGCCGTGGGCACCTGGAGGCCGCCGATCCACAGCGCCGTCGCCCCGACGAGCAGCAGGCGCTCACCACCGGTTTCCTGCGACCACCCGAGCGCCAGCACGACCAGGACGGCGATGACCGATCCCACCCAGAGCAGCACGAAGACCGGCTGCCGGTCCTGGATCACCCGGTCCATGGCCTGGAACGTCCGCACGAACGTGCGGTCGTCGAGGGTGCCGATTCCCGGCATGGCGACGACCGCGAATCCGAGCAGCAAGCCGGTGACGAGGCTGCAGGTCAGCGCCGCTGCCACCAGCGCGATGTCGTAGGCCACGGCTCATCCCCTCCTCGGTGGCGGATCCAGTGCGAGCCCCGATGAGCGCAGCATCAGGCCCGGAGGACCTTCTCCATCGCCTTGCCCCGGGCCAGCTCGTCGACGAGCTTGTCCAGGTACCGGATCTTCTGCATCAGGGGGTCCTCGATGTCCTCGACCCTGACCCCGCACACCACCCCGGTGACGAGCGCGACGTTGGGGTTCAGCTCGGCGTCGGCGAAGAACCCCTCGAACGTGGTCCCGGCGTCGAGGTGATGCTGCAGCGCCGCATCGTCGTAGCCGGTCAGCCACTCGATCACCCGGTCCAGCTCGGCCTTCGTCCGGCCTTTCCGCTCGACCTTGTTGACGTAGTGGGGATAGACCGACGCGAAGCTGGTCGTGAAGATCCTGTGCACGTCGGGAGCATACGCCCGTCACCCGATGGCCCGAGGGCTGCCGGGGAGCCCGCGACACGTCCGGGCGGTCAGAGCGCCGCCGCGACGCGTACGCCCTGCTCGATCGCCCGCTTGGCGTCCACCTCCCGTGCCTGCTCGGCCCCGCCGATCAGGTGGGAGGCCACACCGGCGGCACGCAGCGCCTCGTGCAGGCCCGACACCGACTCCTGTCCGGCGCAGATGACGACGTGGTCCACGGGGAGGACACGCTGCTCGTCGTGGTCCTTGCCGAGGGAGACGTGGAGCCCCTCGTCGTCGATGCGGTCGTACCGGACCCCGCCGAGCATGGTCACGCCACGTGCCCTGAGGGTGGCCCGGTGCACCCACCCGGTGGTCTTGCCCAGGTCCGTGCCGTGGCGTGTCGTGCGGCGCTGCAGCAGGTGGACCGTCCGCACGGACGCCACGGGCTGCGGGTCGGCGACGCCGCCGCGGGCCCGGTCGGGATCGGTCACGCCCCACTCGGCCATCCACTCATCCAGGTCCGGGGGTTCGCCGGGGATGCCGGGGTGGGTCAGCAAATCGCAGACGTCGAAGCCGATCCCGCCGGCACCGATCACGGCGACGTGGTCGCCGACCTCGACCTCGCCGCTGACGACCTGGTCGTAGCGCACCACCTCGGGCCGGTCGATGCCGGGGATGTCGGGGATCCGTGGCCGGACGCCCGTCGCGACGACGACCTCGTCGAAGCCCTCCGCGATCAGCTCCTCGGCGGTCACGGGGGTGTCCAGCCGCAGGTCCACGCCGGTGCGTTCGACCTGCCGCCGGTAGTAGCGCAGCGTCTCGGCGAACTCCTCCTTGCCGGGGATGCGCTGGGCCAGCCGGAACTGCCCGCCGATGTCGTCCCCGGCCTCGAACAGCACGACGTCGTGGCCCCGGTCGGCGGCGGTGATGGCGGCGGACAGTCCGGCGGGACCGGCGCCGACGACGGCGACCCGGCGACCGGTCCCGGCCGGCTCGATGACCAGCTCGGTCTCGTGGCCGGCCCGCGGGTTGACCAGGCAGGTCGCCCGCGTGCGCTGGAAGACGTGGTCGAGGCACGCCTGGTTGCAGGCGATGCAGGTGTTGATGTCCTCGGGTGCGCCTGCCTCGGCCTTGCGGACCCAGTCGGCGTCGGCCAGGAACGGCCGGGCCATCGACACCAGGTCGGCGTCGCCCCGCGCCAGGATCTCCTCGGCGACCGCGGGCATGTTGATGCGGTTGCTGGCCACGACCGGCACCCCGACGTGGGGCCGCAGCTTGGCCGTCACCCAGCTGAACGCCCCACGCGGCACCGACGTCACGATCGTGGGGATGCGGGCCTCGTGCCAGCCGATGCCGGTGTTGATGATCGTGGCGCCGGCCTGCTCGACCTCCTCGGCGAGGGCGACGACCTCCTCCCAGCTCTGCCCGCCGCGGACGAGGTCCAGCATCGACAGGCGGTAGATCAGGATGCCGTCGGGGCCCATGGCGTCGCGGACGGCGGCGACGACCTCCGTCGCGAGGCGCCGGCGGTTCTCGGGGCTGCCGCCCCAGCGGTCGGTGCGCCGGTTGGTGCGGGGGGCCAGGAACTGGTTGATCAGGTAGCCCTCGGAGCCCATGACCTCCACCCCGTCGTAGCCGGCCTCGCGGGCCAGCGACGCCGATCGGGCGTAGTCGTCGATGGTCCCGCGGATCTCCCGTCCGGTCATCGCGCGGGCGGGGAACGGTGAGATCGGCGACTTGCCCCAGGAGGCGCTGACGGCCAGCGGGTGGTAGCTGTAGCGGCCGGCGTGCAGCAGCTGGAGGGCGATCCTCGCGCCGCCGTCGTGGGCGGCCCTCGTGACGGGTTCGTGCCGGCGGACCTCTGCGGCGGAGGTCATCTTGCCGGCCAGCGGCAGCAGCCAGCCGGTCCGGTTGATGCCGAAGCCGCCCGTGACGATCAGCCCGACACCACCCTCTGCCCGTTCGGCGTAGAAGGCCGCGAGCTTGCCGAGGTCGTGCCGGTCGTCCTCCAGCCCCACGTGCATCGACCCCATCAGCACCCGGTTGCGGAGGATCGTGACGCCCAGGTCGAGGGGCTGCAGCAGGTTGGGGTAGGCCGTGGTCATGTCCCAACCCTGCCCGGGAGGGCGGTCGGTCGACGAACCGAGCAGGCGTGCCCGCGGTCGAATGGTGCTATGACATGTCCGACCGCGGCGACCGCCGTCGGCCACGAGCAGTCGGACGTCAGGACGTGGGATGGAGCACGACGGTCAGCCCAGCCCGACACGGCGGTGGGGGCCCGCGTCGGTCGCCGCCCGGCTGAAGTCGTCGCGACCCCCAGCGGAGGGGGCCGGCCCGCCGGAGGTCGTGGACCCCGAGCTCGAGGCGCTCGACGACGCCGACGTCGTGGAGGACGCGCAGGGCCTGCAGCTCGACCGGCTGACCGACGTCCTCCTCGGCCTGCAGCGGGCGCCGGAGTTGCCCCTCACCGAACCCTTCACCGTGTCCATCGCCGAGCTGCTCCTGGCCTGGGCCGACGTCGCCGATCAGGATGGCTTCTTCGGTGATCCCCGTGTCGGCCGGGTCCTTCGGCTCATCGGTGGTCGGGTGGCGATCGTGGTCGATCCCGACGGGATCACGGTCCGCGGCCTGCTGCGCCGTCGTCGTGTCCCGTGGGAGCGAGTGCACGCGTTGGAGTTCGCCGAGCGGTACCGGATGCTCCGCGACCACGTGCTGGAGGGGTTCGCCGACGACGTCGTCCGGGCGGTCCGCGTCCCCGTTCCCGGGTTGCGGTGGCTGGTCCGGAAGGTCGTCGGCGCGCTGGAGCACCTGGTCCCCGACGAGGAGATGGAGCACCTCCGCGACGCAGGTGGCCGTGCCCTGGTCCGGATCGACCGTCGTGGGGTCGACGTGGAGATGCGGGGCGCGCTCGGGCTGCTGACGTTCCTCTCCACCGCGCTGTCGGAGGTGCTGCAGGCCGAGGCCGAGCATCGCGACATCGAGGTGCTGTCGTGATGTCGGGCGGTCGCCCGAGCGCATGACGTCCGTCCCGCCGTCGGCATCGTCCCATCCGGAGACGTGGACGTTCGACTACCCCGTCTTCCACGCCGAGACCCGCGCCCAGCTCCGTGCGTGGTTGTCGGTGAACCACGAGACGTCGCGGGGCCTCTGGCTGTGTTCGTGGCGCACGCCCACGGGCCGGCCGCGGTGTCCGTATCCGGACGCCGTCGAGGAGGCGATCTGCGTCGGCTGGATCGACTCGACGATCACCATCCTCGACGAGGACCGCAACCTGCAGCTCTTCACGCCCCGCCGGCCGAAGAGCACGTGGACCCGCCTCAACCGGCAGCGGGTCGCCGACATGGAGGCGGCGGGACTGATGACCGATGCGGGACGCCGTGCGGTCGAGGTGGCGAAGGCCAACGGGTACTGGACGATCCTGGACCCGGTGGAGGACCTGATCGAACCCGAGGCGCTCGCCCGGGCGCTGGACGCCGACCCGGCAGCCCGCTCGGCCTGGGACGACTTCCCGCCGAGCGCCCGCAAGCAGATGCTCTGGTGGGTGATCAGCGCCGTCAGGGACGCCACCCGAGACAAGCGGATCGGCACCATCGTGGAGAAGGCCGCTCGCGGGGAGCGCGCGGTGTGACCGAGCACCTGCCCACGAGCGCCGACCTGATCATCCGCGGCGGCCGCGTCATCGACCCCGAGTCCGGCCTGGACGAGGTCACCGACGTCGCCGTCGCCGGCGGGCGCGTCGTCGCCGTCGGCGATGCTCCCACCGAGGCGGCTGCGGTGATCGACGCCGCCGGCTGCATCGTCACGGCCGGCTTCATCGACCTCCACAGCCACGCCCAGACGGTGCCCGGCCACCGGCTGCAGGCCTTCGACGGCGTGACGACGACGCTGGAGCTGGAGAGCGGCGAGTCTCCGATCGCGTCGGCCTACGCCCGGGTGGCGGCCGAGGGACGTCCGCTCAACTACGGCTTCTCCGCCTCGTGGGCGGCGATCCGCATGGAGGTCCTGGCCGGCCACCCACGCAACGGGCTGCACGGGACGTTCGCCGGCCTCGGCCTCCCCGCCTGGCAGCGGTCCGCCTCGGCCGCCGAACGCGTGCGGCTGCGTGCGCTGCTCGAGGAGGACCTCGCCGCGGGCGGCCTGGGGGTCGGCATCCTGATGGGATACGCCCAGGAGACCGACCCGGAGGAGTACACCGAGGTCGCCCGCCTCGCGGCGACCGCGGGCCGACCGACCTGGACCCACGCCCGCGACCTGGTCGAGGTGCGTCCCGATGTGCTGCGCGACGGGGCGGAGGAGATCGTCCGGACCGCCGCCGAGACCGGCGCCCACATGCACTACTGCCACGTCACGTCGACCTCGACGCACCACGTCGACCGGGTGCTCGGGCTGATCGCGGACGCGACGGCCGAGGGCGGCACGGTGACGGTCGAGGCCTACCCGTACGGGGCCGGCTCGACGGCGATCAACGCCCGGTTCCTGGCGCCCGACCAGCTCGGGCTGCGGGGGTTGCGGCCCCAGTCGCTGGTGATGGTCGGCAGCGGCGAACGCATCGACAGCGTCGAGCGGCTGGTCGAGCTGCGGGCCGCCGACCCCGGCGCGGCGGTGCTGGTGGAGTTCCTCGACGACGGCAACGACGCCCACCGGGCGATCCTGCGGCGCGCCCTGTCGTTTCCCGGCACCGTCGTGGCGTCCGACGCCATGCCGCTCGTCGGCCCCGACGAGGTGGCCGGCCACGCCCCGGAGGAGTGGCCGATCCCACCGGGATGGACCACCCACCCACGCACCGCAGGCACGTTCACCCGGTCGTTGCGCCTGCTCGTCGACGAGGTCCGGGAGTCGTGGGCCGACGCCCTCGCGCGGTGTTCGTTGCTGCCGGCCCGGACCCTGGAGTCAGCCGTGCCGGCGATGGCCGACAAGGGCCGTGTGCGTCCGGGGGCCGATGCCGACATCGTCGTGTTCGATCCGACCGCGCTGCGGGACCGGGCGACCTACCTCGACGGCACCCGTCCCAGCGAGGGCGTGCGCCACCTGCTCGTCAACGGCCGGGCCGTGATCCGCGACGGTGTGCTCGACCTCGACGCGCGGCCCGGGCGGCCCGTCCGGGCGGGCTAGGCCCCGGGGTCCGCTCGCACGTGGGCCCGGGCCCCCATGTGGAGGAAGGACGGCCGCTCGGGGTCCTCGCCGTGGAGGATCACCGGGGTGTAGAGGTCGTCTCGACCGGGCAGCCGCGCGAGCAGCCGTCCGGCGACGTCGGTGGGGTACAGCCGTGTCGTGGTGGACTGCTCACCGGGGATGTCGGCGAGCGGTCCGCTGAGGTCGGTGGTGAGGGTCAGGTCGTCGCCGTCGCGGGCCACGACGAGGTCGACGCCCAGCCGTGCGTAGTGGCCGACGTACCGCTCGGGGTCCGTCACCGGGCCGGTCGTCGGGGTCGGGATTGGCGGCAGCTCGACGCCGGACAGGTCGGCCAGCACGCCGGACAGCAGCTCGTGATCGGACCGTCCGCGCGGGCCGTTGACGAGCAGCGCGACGGCGGTCCCCTGCTCGGGGACCACGAGGAGCTCCGCGGCCTGGCCGATCGTTGCACCGCTGTGGCCGACCACGGTGGTGCCGTCCCAGTCGTGGATCATCCATCCGAGGCCCCACCGGTCGGCGATGTGGGACGGGCAGTCGACCTGCGGGGTGCGCATCTCGACGGCCAGCTCGCGGGACAGCAGCGGGCCGCCGTCGTCGAGGTGTGCGGCGGCGAACGCCAGCAGGTCGGCGGCGGTCGTCGTGACGAGTCCCGCGGGCGCGGCGTTGCGCGGGAAGCTGTAGGTGGGGGTGACCACGGGGGTGCCCTCGGGTCCGGGGACGTGGCCGACCGCCGCCCCCAGGAGGATCGCCTCGTCGGCGTTCCACGCGAACCGCTCGATGCCGAGCGGCGCCACGACCCGGTCACGGATCGCCTGCTCGAACGTCGTCCCCGCATGCCGAGCGATCAGCAGCCCCGCGATGCCAAAGCCGGCGTTGCAGTACGACCAGGTCTCGCCGAGCGCGTGGACCGGGCGGAGGGTGCCCAGCAGGTCGACGTAGCGCTCGAGGGCGTCGTCGTTGCTGCCGGTGTCGTCGAAGACGTCGCCCTCGATCCCCGACGTGTGCGTCAGCAGGTGGCGCATCGTCACCTTCGCCGAGGTGTCCTCGTCACCGACCGACAGGCCCGGCAGGTGGGTGCCGATCGGCTCGTCGAGGTCGAGCACGCCGTCCCGCACCAGCTGCATGGCGGCGGTGGCGGTCCACAGCTTGCCGATCGAGCCGATCTGGAACAGCGACGTGGTGGTTGCCGGCTGCCCGGTGTTGGCGTTGAGGACCCCGCTGGCGACCGTCGTGACCTCGCCCCCGTCCAGCACGGCGAGCTGCGCCCCAGGCATGTCCCCCTCCGCGACCATCCGGTCGAGTCGATGCTGCAGGTCTGGGGTGGACAGGCGGGGCACGGGTCACTCCGGGACGACGGCGCGGCAGGACCGTCAACGGTACGTCCGCCCGTCGTCCTGGGGGCAACACCCCCGCCCACGGATGGAATCGCCTCCACCCACGGTCGGAATCGTCTCCGTCAGCGGGCGGTCCAACCGGCGTCCATCGTCCAGGACGATCCGGTGACCGTGCCGGCGGCGTCGCTGCAGAGGAAGGCGGCCAGGTCGGCGACCTCGGCGGGTTCGATGAGCCGCTTGACGGCGGTCCCGGCCAGCATGATCGTCTCGACCACCTCGTCCTCGCTGATCCCGTGGACGCGGGCCTGGTCGGCGATCTGCGCCTCGACCAGGGCTGTCCGCACGTACGCCGGGGCGATGCAGTTGGAGGTGACGCCGCGGGCGCCGCCCTCGAGTGCGATGACCTTGCTCAACCCCTCCAGACCGTGCTTGGCAGACACGTACGCGGACTTGAACGGCGAGGCCCGGTGGCCGTGGGCGCTGGAGATGTTGATGATCCGTCCCCAGCCGCGGTCGGCCATGCCCGGGACCAGCCGGCGGGCCAGCCGGAAGGGGGCGGTGAGCATGACCGCGATGATGGTGTCCCAGCGTTCGGTCGGGAACTCCCCGATCGGCGCGACGTGCTGCAGGCCGGCGTTGTTGACGAGGATGTCGATGGGCATGTCGAGGCCGTCCAGCGCCGTGTCGATCGCGTCGGGGTCGGACAGGTCGACCACGAGGGAGTGGCCGCCGACATCGGCGGCGACCGCGGCGGCGTCATCGGCGGATCGGTCCAGCACGACGACCCGGGCACCAGCGGCGGCCAGGCGCCGGGCACACGCCTCCCCGATGCCGCTCGCACCTCCGGTCACGAGGGCCGTGCGGCCCGTCAGGTCTGGCTGGCTGTACACGGTGACGTCCTTCCTCCGGCGGGTGGCGCCACGCTACCTCATAGATGACAGGTGATTCACCTCTCATCAATTGGGGTCGGCCACGCCTCGGTCCCGCCCCGGCGGCAACAGGAGGAGGTGGTCGATCTCCCGCCGCCGGGCTCGTTCGACCATCGGTCGCGCCGAGGACGGATCCACGACGAACGCCGTGAACAGCTCGCGGTCGACCCGGTACCACTCGGTGTACTCGACCATGCTGTTGCGCACGGGGATGCCGAGGTAGGTCAGACCGGTGTCGTCGTCGACCTCGAGGGAGAACCGCCCGACGGGGTCGACATGGACGGCGCGCATGTGCATGCCGCATCCTCCCGCCGTCGGCTCGACCCAACCAGCCCGGCGAGTGAACCACGGACGACAGTCTCGACAGTCATCCGGCACTTTCCCGGTCGCGGTTCGAAGACTAGTTTTCTCGACGTTGGGGAGGAGCAGCACGACCCAGCCTTGGATGTCGGGCGGGGGGACGGTGGACGGGCCGGCGAGATCGACGGCCCGGGCCCCTGCGCGCCATCCTGCGGGCCGGCGCGCCGAGCTCGAGATGGTGCTGACCCTCGCCGAGCAGGCCCAGCGGACTGCCGAGGCACGTGTGGCCGTCGTGACCGGCGACGCCGGCATGGGCAAGACCACGATGCTGGATGCGCTGGCCTCGGCCCTGCCGGACGCCGCGGTCATGCGCGGGGAGTGCCTGGACATCGCGTCGGCCCGCCTGCCCTACGCCCCGATCGTCCAGGCCGTGCGCGCGAGCCTCCGGCACCCGGACGCGTGGGGGCTGACGCTCGGCACCCCGGCGAGGCGGGTGCTGGGCCGACTGGTGCCGGAGGTCGCCGCCCCGCTCGAGGCGTCCGACGCAGGGGACGCCGACCTCGGCCACACCCAGCTGTACGAGCACCTCCTCCGCGTGGTCGAGCAGGCCGCCGCCCACAGTGGCCTGCTGCTCCTCCTCGTCGAGGACGTGCACTGGTGCGATCCGGCGACGGCCGACCTGCTGACGTTCCTGGTCGGGAACCTCACCGACAGCCCTGTCCTCACCGTGCTCACCGGCCGCGCGGACGAGATCGACCGGACCCACCCGGTGCACCCACTGCTCACGGGCGTCCGTCGCTCCGGCCGCGCCCGGCTCGTCGAGCTCGGGCCGCTGGACGACGCGTCGGTGGCCGAGCTGGTCGCCGACGCACTGCTGGACCGCGACGACCTGCCGAGGGTCCTCGACCGTTGCGGCGGCAACCCGCTGCACGCGCTGCAGCTGGCCGCCGGTCACGGTGAGGTCACCGACACGCTGGCGGACCTGCTGCTCGACCGGGTCGACCGCTGCCCATCGTCCACCCGGCGTGTGCTGGAGATCGTGGCTGCCGCAGGAGGGGAGCAGGTGACCCATCGCCTGGTCGAGGCGATGGCCGGCCTGGACGGACCGGCCCTGGACCTGGCGCTCCGCGACGCCGTCTCCGCGGGCCTGCTCGTCGCCACCGACGACGGGTACCGCTTCCGCCACGCGCTCATCGCCGACGCGGTCGACGAGGCCACCCTCCCCCACGAGCGGCAGCGCCTGCACGGGGCCATCGCCGACCTGCTGCTGTCCGAGGGTGGCCCGGAGGGCCCGTACGCAACCCGCCTGGCCCGCCACCTGCGGATCACCGGACGACGGGCGGAGGAGCTGTCCGCCGCCCACGCCGCAGCCCTGCGTGCGCGTGACGCGTTCGGCTATCGCGACGCCGTCGCCGGCCTGGAACGGGTCGCGGAGCTCTGGCCCACGGTGGCCGACAGCAGCGCCCGGACCGGTACCGACCTGGCCGGTGTGTACGAGCTCGCCGCCGCGTGCGCCGAGGCCGACATCGACCCCACCAACGCCGTGAGGTACGCCGAGCTGGCGCTCGCCAGCTTCCCGCCCGACGTGGACCCGACGCGGGTGGCGCTGGCCCACAAGACGATCGCCCGGGGACTGGAGCTGGACTGGCCACGTGCCCTCGCGGCCTTCCAGCAGGCGCTGGCCGCCCTGCCGGACGGGGACAGCCCGGCCCGGGCGACGATCACCGCGGCCTTCTGCAGCCGCCTGACGATGGAGGGTCGGTTCGGTGAGGCCGTGGCGATGGCCGAGGAGGCCATCGAGGTCGCACGTCGGGTCGGCCCGTGCGCAGCGGAGGCCGAAGCCATCATCTCCCTGGCCACGGTGCGAGGACAGCAGGGCATGGCCGAGGAGGCCGCCGCCTTGTTCGCCGACGGCCAGGCCGTGGCTGCTGCATGCGGGTCGGTCCACCAGCAGATGCGCGGCGCCGTGAACCGTTCGGGGATCCTCGCCAACCAGGGGGCGTTCGACGATGCCATCGAAGAGTGCAACCGGGCGATCGCCATCGCCGTGGACCACGGCCTCGACCGGACCTGGGGCATGGACCTGCGCGTCAACCTGCTGGGCCCGCTGGTCGACAGCGGCCGGTTCGCCGAGGCGCTGGCGATCGGGATGCAGGCGATCCCCGTCGCTCCGGCGGGCTCGACGCGTGCCGGCCTGATGACCCAGACGGGCATGGCCGCGGTGCGGTCCGGCGACCTCCCCCTCGCCCGTCGGCTGATGGAGGACGCCAAGGCCGCCATGGGCGGGTCGCAGCAGACATGGTTCGTGGCCTTCTGGGGACAGCTGGCCGCCGAGCTGGCGCTGGCCGAGGGTGACGTGGAGACGGCGCGGGTCAGGGTGGGGGAGGCGTTGGAGGCCGTGACCAACCCGGACGGCTCGCGGTTCTGGGCGGGGGAGGTCGGGGCGTTGGTCGCCGACGTGGTACGCGCCGCGGGGGGTGGGGAGGACCTGGGGGAGGTGATCGCGTTGGTTCGCCGCGCGGCGGCCGACGGTGAGACCCGGATCCACGCTGGTGAGCGGCTGCGGCTGGAGGCGATCGACGCCCAGCTGCGGGGGCGTCCGCCGGAGGAGGTCGAGGCAGCGTGGCGACGTGCCCTCGAGGTCTACGAGTCCCTGCCGATGCCCGAGCGGATCATCCGCTGCCAGCTGGCCCTGGCGCAGCTGGCCGTCGAGGGCGGGGACCGCAGGCGGGGTCAGGAGCTGCTGGCCGAGGCGGCTCGGCGGGCCGAGTCGATCGGCGCCGGCCTGCTCGCCGAACGCGCCGGCAACCTGGCCACCCGGTGGGGCGTTGCGGCCATCGGGGGCGGACCGGTCGCCTCGTCACCTGTCGCACCGGTCCACGAGGGTCCGCCCGAGGAGGATCGGCGGGACGTGGCCGGGGCGGGGGTCTGGCGCCGAACGGGTGCGGGCTGGACGGTGGCCTTCGAGGGACACGAGACGGTGCTGGCGGACGCCAAGGGGGTCCGGGACCTGGCCACGCTGCTGGCCAACGCCGGACGGGAGGTCCACGTGTTCGACCTGACCGGGGGAGGGGTGATCGCGCAGCAGCTCCCCGTCCTCGACGAGGTCGCGAAGCGGCGCTACGCCCACGAGGCCGTGGCCCTGGAGGAGGAGATCGCCGACGCCGAGGCGGCGGGTGACGATGGCCGGGCGGCCGAGGCCTCCGAGCGGCGGGAATGGATCGTGGACCAGCTGCGCGCGGCCGCCGGGTTGGCCGGGAGGACACGGAGGAGCGCCGACGGGGAGGAGCGGGCCCGTCAGGCCGTGGGCGCACGGATCCGCTACACGCTGGCGCGACTGGAGGAGTGCCACCCGGCGCTCGGCGCGCACCTTCGTGACCACGTCAGGCTCGGCGTCCGGTGTGTCTACGACCCGGGCGACCACGTGGAGTGGGACGTGTCGACCAGCTGAGCAACGCAGACGTCGCACGAGAGAGGCGATCTCACGAGCCGGATGGCGGTTCTCGCGCCCATGGGGTGCGCGTCCGATCACCACTCCGAGGGAGAACCCCATGCGCCACTCAGCCGAAGGTCCGTACCCCACGATCGCGTCCCACCGCATGGCCCGGCAGATGCCGAGCCGCCTGGCCACCCCTCGTCCTCGTCCGCAACGTCGGCGGCGCCTCCGGGTCCCGATGGTGACGGTCGTGCGGGCGCGCCGGGCCCTGCGCGCCTGAGGCGGCACCCGGGGGTTCTGCCGCCGATCCAGCTGGCGCCTACGGCGCCGTTGCTCGTCCCCGCGGGTCCGCGTCGAGGACCACGCAGGTGAGCTCGTGCTTGTTGTGGTCGAGGTGGACGACCTGGGCTCCGGGGAGGGCGCGCCACCTCGCGACGGCCTCGTGGTCGGTGGCGCCCTGAAGCTTCACCGTGCAGACGAGGTTGCGGACCTTCCCGGCGGCCAGCCATCGCTCGGCCAGCCCCCGCAGCCGATCGGGGTAGGCGATGATGTCGCTGCACCACCAGTCGACCGGCTCGTGGTCAGCCGGATCCATCGCGAACGCCGAGCCCTCCCGCCAGGTCACGTTCGGCATCCGGGCGACGTCCTCGGCCAGCGGCGCCTTGTCGACAGCCGTCACATGCGCGCCGCTCCGCGCGAGCAGCCATGTCCACCCGCCGGGTGCGGCCCCGAGGTCCAGGCACCGGTCTCCCGGTCCGGGCTGGCGACGGAAGCGGGCGAACACCTCCCACAGCTTGAGGTAGGCCCGGCTCGGGGGGCCCTCGCGGTCCTCCACGAAGCTGGGCTCCCCGTTGGGGAACGGGCTGTCGCACGTCGTCGCGGCCAGCACCGTGTTGCGGTCCAGCAGGGTCCACGAGCCCAGCGGCGCGTCGGGTGCGACCTCGCCGATCTCCAGCGGCCTGGACGACACGTGCGGCAGCTTCTCGGCGATCAGCTCGGCCCGTCCCCGGTGCTCGGGCGCGTAGAGCGCCCAGTTCCGCTGACGAGCCTTCAGCTCCTTGGCGGCGTGCCCGATCGAGGTGACCGGGATCCGCTCGGCATCCCACCAGGTGTTGGCCGCCCAGGCTGCATGGACACGGGCGCCCTCGGCGATCCGGAGGCGCCCGTGGGTGGCGGTCACGGCGACGCCACCGCGCGCGAGCTCCTCGTCGAGCTCGTCTTCGTGGTTGGGGGCGGCAAGGTACGCGGTAGTCATGAGGGTCGACTCGACGGCAGACAGGGGGACGGGGGAGAAGCCAGTCACACGCTAGCGACTGCGGCGCACGAGGCCCGATGGATCGAGGACGGGGAGGAGATCGGCGCGCTCACGGCGAACAGGATGTGAGCCCCCTCTCGTGGAGAACCCGATGCACCGCAACGCCACCCGTCCCTCGTTCGTGGCCATGGCCCTCGCGCTGGTCGCGATGGTCGCCGTCCTGCTGCCAGTGGCGACGCCCGCCGGCGCCCAGCCCGAGGACACCACCCACTGGGAGTTCGACGTGCCGTCGCTGGACGGCACCATCCTCGACATCGACGTGATCCGCGCCGACGGCACACCCGAGGACGAGCCCCAGCCGGTCATCCTGGTCGTCAGCCCCTACACGCTGCCGGAGAACGGTGGCCCGTCCACGCGCTTCGACGACTTCTTCGAGGCCACCGGCGCGCTGGAGCAGGGCTACACCTACGCCATCGCCACGATGCGCGGCTTCGGTCAGTCCGAGGGCTGCAGCGACTGGGGCGGCCCGGGCGAGCAGATGGACGTCGTCGCCGCCGTCGAGTGGGCTGCCAGCCAGGAGTGGTCCAACGGCAACGTCGCGCTGCTGGGCAAGTCCTACGACGGCTGGACCGGCCTGATGGGCATGGCCAACCAGCCCGACGGGCTCGCCGCGGTCATCAGCCAGGAACCCGTCTTCGACGGCTACCGCTACCTGTACGACGACGGCATCCGCTTCGCCAACTCCCTGGTCACCCCGACCAGCTTCATGACCCTCAGCCCGCCGACGTGCGCCGTGGAGTACTACACCGCGCAGCAGGACGACCGGGCCGACTCGGCCTTCTGGCAGCAGCGCGAGCTCATCAACGCCTCCAGGGGCAGCGACGTCCCGCTGTTCCTGATGCAGGGTTTCCTCGAGCGCAACACCAAGCCCGACGGCGCCTTCGCGTACTGGGAGGGCATCGGGGGACCCAAGCGCGCGTGGTTCGGCCAGTTCGACCACGTCCGGGGCACCGACGCCGAGAACTCCGAGTCGGGTCACGCCGTCGGCCGTGCCGACTGGGCCGAGCAGATGATGATCTTCCTCGACGCGTACCTGAAGGATGACGCGGCGGCCGAGCAGGCCTGGCTGGACCTCCCGCAGGTCGAGGTGCAGGACAACCTGGGACGCTACCGGGGCGAGGACTCGTGGCCGCCTGCCGACGCGGTCGTGCGGACCAGCACCATCAACGGCGGGGTCTACACCGACAACGGGTTGAACTTCGGATCGCCGACGGGGGCGCTCGTCTCGCTCGGCACCGCGCCGGTGACCGGTGACGGGATCTGGTCGTTCTCCCAGCCGCTGCCCGGCGACCGGCACCTGGCAGGCGAGCCGGTCCTCGACCTGGACCTGGCGGTCACCGCCCCCCGCACCAACGTGGTCGGCAACGTCTACGACATCGCCCCCGACGGCACCGCCACCCTTGTCAGCCGCGGCGCGGACATGATCCGCCTGCCCGGCCTGATGCGCCATCGCCTGCAGATGTACGGACAGGACTGGGTGTTCGCCGAGGGCCACCGGATCGGCGTGCTGATCAGCGGATCCAACGCCGAGTGGTGGGTCCACCAGCCGACCCAGTCGCCCGTCGCAGTCATCGAGGCGTTCGCCGAGCTGCCGCTGCTGGACAGCCCCCGTACCGAGTTCGACGCCGGCGGCTTCCAGACCAACCGCTTGCGCCAGCACAACAGCTCGACGTTCACCGTCCCCGCGCCGGTGATCACGCTCAACGAGACCCCCTTCAACGTCGGCTGATCAGCCGGCGTTGCTGACGGGCGTCGAGGGCGCACACGTGCTCACCAGTCGGTGGGCACGTAGTCCTTGAGGAACTGTCCCCACACGTGGGTCCCCGTGTTCAGGCCGTCGATGATCGGGTCGACGATCCGCGCGGCACCGTCCACGATGTCCAGCGGCGGATGGAACCGGTGCTCGGCCGTCTTGGCCTCGGCGATCGCCACAGGATCCTCGTCGCTGACCCAGCCGGTGTCGACGCTGTTCATGTTGATCCCCGACTGGTGGTAGTCCGTCGCCGAGGTCCGGGTCATCATGTTCAGCGCCGCCTTGGCCATGTTGGTGTGCGGGTGCTTGGTGGTCTTGCGTGGCCGGTAGAACTGCCCCTCGACCGCCGACACGTTGACGATGTGCTTGTGGTCGCCCGGGGTGGCCTCCATGAGGGGCTTGAGCCGGGCGTTCAGCACGAACGGGGCGACGGCGTTGACCAGGTGGGTCTCCAGCAGCTCGACCGTGGAGACCTCGTGCAGCTGCAGGCGCCAGGAGTTGCGTCCGCGCAGGTCCACCTGCTGCAGGTCCTGGTCGAGCTGCCCCTCGGGGAACATCGTGTCGGTCGTCGGCAGGTCCTCGGGGATCAGCACCGCCTGCGACAGCTCCGCGGCATGCGACAGCCCGGGCAGCTCGCCGGGGTCGACCCCGTTGGTGGGGGCCAGCGCCGCCTGATCGGTCCCGTCGCCGATGGCGGTGGCGCTGCGCCACTGCGCCTCGTAGGACCCGACGAGCCGCAGGACCTCCGGTGGGAGGGTGGCCAGCGACGCGCGTTCGTCCTCGAGCATGTGCTCGTAGAAGCCCGGTGGGCGACGAACGGTCTGGCAGGCGTTGTTGATGATGGCGTCCAGGCGGGTGCGGGTGGCGAGGACGTGGGCGCAGAACGCCTCGACGCTCGGCGTGTGGCGGAGGTCCAGGCCGAACACCTCCAGCCGGTCACCCCAGTCGTCGAAGTCGGCCTCGGCGGCGTAGCGCTTGGCGGCGTCGCGGGGGAACCGGGTCGCCACGATGAGCTCGGCGCCGCTGCGCAGCAGCTTGATGCCCGCCTGGTAGCCGATCTTCACGCGGCCGCCGGTGAGGAGCACGACCATGCCGCGCATGTCGGCGAGCTCGCCCCGCTTGGCGAAGTTGAGCGTCGCGCAGGGGCCGCAGAGCTGGTCGTAGAAGTGGTGGACGTCGTGGTAGCTGGCCTTGCAGATGTAGCAGTGCTGCGGCTCGAGGGTCTCGCGGAACGGGGGGGCGTCGGGATCGTCGGCGACGTCGTGCTGCTCGAACGCCGTCGGCGGGAAGACGTCGGGGGTGGCGAAGACCGGCCGGCTGCGCAGGGTGCGGATGCCGGTCTCGTTCAGGATGTCCTCGTCGTGGGAGGTGCGCGCACGGCGGCGCTGCAGCTGGAGCACCTTGGTGCGGCGCCGGCGGATCTCCGGGTCGGGGCAGAACACGTCGCCCGCGGCGTTGCGGAACGCGGCCCGCTCGTCGGCGTCGAGCGCGTCGAGCATGTCGGGGGCAGCGACGACCTCTCGCAGCACCGCCGTCGCGTCGAGGAGATGCTGACGGACGTCGTCGCGAGGGGTGGGGTCCACGGGCGCCATGACGACGAGGGTAGTGGTCGCCTCAGACGCCGCCGCGCGCCCGGGTGGGGTCGGTTGGCCGGGTGTCGGGGGTCGATCTGCTGACGGCAGCGAACGTGATCGCGGCGGCGTGTCCGACGTTCAGCGAGTCGACCGCCGGACTGATCGGGATCCGCACCCGCGTCGTCGCACGGTCGAGCACCTCCGGCGTCAGCCCGGGCCCCTCCGCGCCCAGCAGGATCGCCAGCCGATCGGGGACCGACGCGTGCCACAGGTCGACCGCGGCGGCGTCGGGGGTCATCGCCCACGTCTCGAACCCCGCAGCGTGCAGGGTGTCGAGGGCGCCCGGCCAGGTGTCGCGGGTCGCGCGAGCCACCCGCATGTGGAGGATCTCACCCATGCTCACCCGCACGGTGCGCCGGTGGTAGGGGTCGTTGCACGTGGGGTTCAGCAGCATGCCGTCGATGCCGAACGCCCGTGCCGCCCGGGCGATGGCGCCGACGTTCTCGTCGTCGTTCAGGGCCTCGAGCACGACGAGCCGGCGGGATGTCGCGGCGAGGTGGTCGACGGAGGCCAGCGGTTGGCGACACGCCGAGACCAGGACGGCTCGCGGCATGTCGAACCCGACGAGGTCGCGCATCACCTCTCGCTCGGCCACGTACACCGGCACCCCCTCGAGCTCCGGGCGCTCCATGTACGGCAGGAACCGCCTCACGCGAGAGGGGGAGAGCAGCACCGACCGGAACCCGTGCCCGGAGTCGATCAGCCGCTCGATCGACATCCATCCCTCCGACAGGAAGAACTCGTCACGCTCCATCCGGCGACGCGCCGGCTGGTCGTTGATCTGCCGGAAGTCCTCGACCCGCGGGTCGGCGGCGTCGTCGATCAGGGTCGTCCCGTCCATCACCCCGACGGTACTGGGCCGGTCGCCCGCGGAACTGGGCACTGCGCGCCCGAGGGAGGTCGGGCCCCCGGGCAGCGAGTTTCGTCTTCCCGGGACGAGACGTAGTCACTTCGAGGCATTTGTCGTTCCTCGACCCACTCGTCCACGGCCCGTGCAGTAGCGTCCGCAGCGGAGCCGCTCCGCTTTTCGACCAGCCACGCCCAGACGGGGGGAGGGTGCAGAACGCCTCTCGACGCCTGACCGCGCCATGCGCAAGGAGGAACCCATGTCCGCACCTCATCCGCCACAGGGTGGTCAGGGCTACGGCCCGCCCGGCGGGGGTTACGGCCCGCCCGGCGGGGGCTACGGCCCACCGGGGCAGGGGTACGGCCCACCGGGCGGGGGCTACGGGCCACCACCCCCTCCCGACCGCAAGCCCTTGTACTTCGGTATCGCCGCGTTGGTCATCGCGCTGGCGGTCGGCGGCTTCGTGCTGTTCACGTCCCAGGGCGATGACGGCGACGGAGACGTCGCGCTCGAGACGCCCACCCAGCCGGCGTCGGCGTCGACGCCCGCCGCGGCCCCCACGCAGCCGCCTGCGGCCACCACGCCCCCAGCGGCTCCTGCGCCAGCGCCAGCACCGGCACCGGCACCCGCGCCCGCACCACCTCCCCCACCAGCGCCTGCTCCGGCCCCGGCACCGCCACCCCCGCCGGCTCCGGCAGCACCCCCGCAGGTGGAGGCGGGACAGGAGGACTACGACGTGCGAGCCCAGGTCTTCTGGGATGACGGGTCCGACTTCGATGCTCGCCTGATCACGCCGAACGGCGACGTGATCGGCGCGGACAACGACACGACGGGGGACTGCGTCAACTTCTTCCCTGCGGAGGAGTCGGTCGGCACGATCGGCAGCGACGGGGTCTACACCCTCGAGGTGACGCTGTTCTCCGCCTGCAACCTGGTGGCATCGAGCTTCGGCTACGACATCTTCGTCGACGGTTCGCTGGTCGAGTCGGGCGGCGAGACCATCAGCGAAGGGGACACCGTCAGCATCGACTTCAGCTTCTGACGCGCTGACGAGCGTCGGGTAGCGCCCCAGTACGGCGACCGGTCATCCACGACCGGTCGCCGGGTCCACGAGCCGCTACGCCCCGCAGCCCTCGCCGGCCACGGCTGCCACGACCGCACGGGAGGAGGCCGACGACGACGGCGTACTGCGGGGACTCCTCCGATTCGGGGTAGAGCTCGTCCAGCGCGAGTCGCGTCAGCTCGGCGCCGGTTTCGATCCGGGTGGGGCCGGCGACACGGCGTACCTCCGCCTCGGGAAGGACCGCCTCGATCGTGGCGAAGGTCGCGTCGTCCACCGACGCCGTTCCTCCCGGGACGAGGACCCGGCTGGGTGCCGGGTCGAGCAGTGCCTGCTCCGTCTCGGCGTTGAGGTGGTCGGTCGGGGTGAGCAGGACCGGGTACCCGACGAAGGAGCCGATCCGGCCCGCCGTGACGTCCCAATGACTGCACGCGGACACCACTCCCGGGCGGTCCAAACACCAGACCCATCAGCTGGATCGTGGACGGCCCCCGACTTGCCCTGTGGGGAGGTCTGTGTGGATCGCAGGGGGCCCGGCAACCCCGGATCCTGCTTCGGCGAGGAGCGTCCCATCGACGCAACCCGGGACCATCGCAGGACGTCCAACGCGGCATGCCCCTCCGCCTCCTGCTGTTGCTCGTCGCGCTCTCGGTTGCGCTCCCGGGCTGCACCGGCGGAGGTTCGGCCCCTGCGACACAGGGCGCCGCGGGAACGTCCTCCCCTGAGGCGGCCTCCGGCTCGGTGCTGGCGATCCCGACGTGTGAGGAAGACGAGTTCTGCGGTGAGGAGGCACTCGTGTACGGGGTCCTGACCTTCGATGGACAAGGTTGTGTGTGGATCTCGGGCGGCGACCCGGCAAGGGGGCGGAGCGTCGTGTGGCCGCACGGGTTCTCCGCCCGGAGCGCGGAGTCCGGGCTCGAGCTGCTGGGGCCCGATGGCGAGGTCGTCGCCCGTGAAGGCGACATCCTGAAGATGGGCGGGGGCCACTACCAGGTGGACCACTCACACTGCGCCCCCGGAGCCGAAGGCGCCGTCTGGTTCGCCCGTACCGTGACCGTCATCGACCGGATACCGGAGTAGGACGCCCGCCGACGGGGCGCCCGGGCGAACCGCGTGGCGAGGTGGTCCTCGACACCCGCCGCGAGGGCGTCGTCGCGCTGCTGCCGTCCGAGGCGTTGGCGCTGGCCGCGAACCTGGCGCGCGAGGTGAGTCAGCGGTCCTGCGCAACGTCGCGGGCGACCGCCTCGGCCCAGCGCCGGACGGTACGGCGGTAGGCCGCGGCGGACGTCGTGTCGACGTCGGCGACCGTCACCCGCGGACCGTGCGCCTCATCGGCGGGCGCCCGTGCAGGAGGGGGGTCGTCGGGACGTCGACGGACCCGGGCGGGCCCATCGGTGTGGGCGCGGATGCGGCGCATGGTGTATGCGGTCGGTGGTCGGTCGAGGTGGGCGAGCACGAACTCGGCCATCGCCGCGCGCACGTCGTCGGCGTAGGCGTCGTGCTGCAGCATGTAGGCGCCGACGACCAAGTGGTGGACCGCCCCGTAGCCAGGGTCGCTGTAGTCCTGTTCCAGGCAGGCGTGGAACCGCGTCTCGCACTCGGGCCCCCCGCAGTGCGGGCAGGTCGGCGGCATCGTCGACGGTGCACGCGACGTCAGATGGCGAAGACCTGCGCGTCGTCGGCGAAGGCCTTGAACTCCAGGGCGTTGCCGGCGGGGTCCAGCAGGAACATCGTCCACTGCTCACCGGGCAGGCCCTCGAAGCGCAGGTACGGCTCGATGACCCAGCGGACCTCGGCGGCGCGCAGGCGCTCGGCCAGCGCCGTGAACGTGTCCGGGTCCAGCAGGACACCGAAGTGTGGGACCGGGACGTCGTGACCGTCCACCGGGTTGTGGGCCCGCTCTCCCCGTGGGTCGTCGTCAGCGTCGACGAGGTGGGTGACGAACTGGTGGCCGAACATGTTCCAGTCGATCCAGCGGTCGTCGCTGCGACCCTGCTCCAGCCCCAGCAGGTCGGCGTAGAACGTCCGGGCGGCGTCGAGGTCGTCCACGGGGACGGCGAGGTGGAAGCGGGGGATGGAGGGGCGTTGGGCGGTCATGCGCTCATCCTGCCCTGACCGGGCCCGGGGCACCTCGTGGCCAGGGGAACCGCTGCCACCGCCTCGCAGTCACGTGGGTCGACGGCCTCCACCGAGGGGCCAGCTGCATGGATGGATGGATGGAGCGGGTGAGGGGAATCGAACCCCCGTATTCAGCTTGGGAAGGCGTTGGAGGCCTTTTCGGCCCCTGACGCGCCCTGCCCGTGGTGCCACCAAATGCCACCTGACCTGCGGTTTCGCGGTTTCGGCGTGTCGGCCGCTGACCCCCTCTGACGGTCGCTGCCAGGTTTTCTGGGAGCGAGCTGGGAGCGAATGGCCCTCTTTCGGGGGTGTCTCATGAGGGGCATGGAGGGGTTCGTCGGCGCTGCCCTCGGGGGTGCCCGTGAGGTGCCGTCGGTGGTCGTCGGAGAGCGCGGCGAGGTGGTCCTCGACACCCGTCGCGACGGTGTCGTGTCGCTGCTGCCGTCCGAGGCGTTGGCGCTGGCCGCGAACCTGGCGCTCGCCGCCGACGAGGCGTCGTGCGGGGCCGCGAGGTTCCCGTCCTGAGCGGGCCCGGTGGAGGGGTCCCAACGGGTGCGCGTGTCGCGAGGGACGTCGTCGCGTTCGGCCAAGAGATCGGCCGGGTGCTGTCCGACGGTCGGATCATCGGTCGGGCCGAGCCGTACGCCAAGGTCTTCCCGTCCTCCCGTGAGGTGAAGCGGGCCGTCGGGGTGACCGCGTGGGCGGTGCTCGAGGACATCGCCCTGGACGCCCGACTGGACGACCGCGGACGGCTGGTCGCCCACACCAACGTCCGCCGGATCGCCGACAACCTCGGCCTGTCCAAGAACGCCGTCGCCAAGCACCTGGGCCGGCTGCGGGTCTTCGGGTTCGTGCTGCACGAGGAGCAGCGGCAGACCGACTCGGGACGCTACGCGGCGTCCTGGTACGTGCTGGACCCGTCGGCCTGCATCGAGCGGTTCACCACGACCCCGAGGGTCGAGACTGACCCGTGTCCCACGAATGGGGACGCGGAGGCGGAGGACCCGCGTCCCATGTCCTGGGACACGGCCGAATCAGGCCCCGTGTCCCATGTCACGGGACACCGTGACGTGGGACAAAACACAAGACCTGCTGTTGCTAAAGAAGAACAACAACACGCGCACGAGCCGCCGTCGGGCGTGCTGGTCTCGCAGCTGATCCGGTACGGTCTGGACCAGTCGGCGGCGGAGGCGCTGATCGACGACCACGGTGAGGACCTCATCGAGGCGGCCCTGGACGCGCTGCCGTGGGAACGGGTCCGCAACCCCGCAGGCTGGCTCGTCAAAGCGGTGCGCGACGGATGGGCGGTCGAGGCCCAGCAGCGCCGCCAGCGCGAGCAGGAACCCACCCCGCGAGTGCCCGACTACCAGCCGCCGTCGGTGGAGCCGGACGGGCTGGCGCACCAGGCGTGGGCCGCGTTTGCCGTCACGGTGCTGGACGACGGCGCCCTGGCCGATGCCGTCGGCAAGGTGACCACGCCGGTCGCTGGCCTGGGTCGCCGCTCGGCGCCGGCGGTGATCGGGGAGCTGGGCGGGTGGGCCGCGAAGGCGTTCGGGGCCTCCCGAGGCGGGTCGCTGCGCGACGCGCTCGCCGACGCGCTGCCCGACGCCGGGCCGGTCCCGTACGACCCGTCGCTGTCCATGATCGAGCTGCCCGCGGTCGAGGTCTCATCGGACTGGAAGTCGCGCCTCGCCGACGCGGTCCGGATCGCCGATGCAGGGCCCGTCGAGGTCGAGCTCGACCGCGATGAACGGTCGAGGGGTGCGGGGCTGGAGGCGACCCGGTGACCGGGCTCGCGAGCCTTCGTGAGCAGGGGAGGGGTGCGCGGTGCTGAACATCGGCAAGCTCGCCGTCAACGGCGGGGAGTACTACCTCGAGGTCGTCGCCTCCGGGGTCGAGGACTACTACCTCGGCGCGGGCGAGGCGCCCGGCTGGTGGACGGGCAACGCCGCGTCGCGGCTCGGCGTGTCGGGTCGGGTCACCGCGTCGGACCTGGAGGCCGTCCTGGCCGGCGTCCATCCCCGAACTGGCGACAAGCTCCTCCGCGGGTTCGGGGGGCCGCGGCTCCCAGGCTTCGACCTGACCTTCCGAGCCCCCAAGTCGGTGTCGCTGCTGTGGGCGCTGAGCACGCCCGACGTGGCCGAGGAGGTGCGGGCGTGTCACGACCGGGCGGTCGCCACCGCGTTGGAGTTCCTCGAGCGACACGCGATCGGCACCCGCCGCGGCACCAACGGGGTCGATCACGTCGAGGCCGACGGCGCCGTCGCCGCGGTGTTCCGCCACCGCACCTCCCGCGCCGGCGACCCGCTGCTGCACAGCCACGTGCTGGTCGCCAACCTCGCCCACACCCCCGACGACGACCGCTGGCGCACCCTCAACGGCCGGCTGCTCTACACCCACTCCAAGACCGCCGGCTTCGTCTACCAAGCGGTGCTCCGCCACGAGCTCACGTCCGCCCTCGGGGTGGCATGGCAGCCAGTGGTCAACGGCGCCGCCGACCTACAGGGCGTTCCGCGAGAGGTCATTGAGCACTTCTCCCGCCGTCGCGCCGACATCCTCGCCGCACTCGACGCGACCGGGCACTCCTCCGCGAAGGCCGCCCAGGTCGCCACCCTGGCCACGCGGCAACGCGGCAACGCAAGGAGTACGGCGTCAGCGCCGCGACGCTGAACGATCGCTGGACCAGCCGCGCGGAAGCCATCGACTTCGGTCCTGATCGCGTGGGGCGGCTGCTGTTCCAAGACCATCGCCGGGAGCTCGATGACATCGACGCCGACCAAGTCATGCTGGCGCTGGGCGGTCCCAACGGATTGACGGAACGCACCTCGACCTTCCGCCGCCGTGACGTCGTCCGCGCCTGGTGCGACCGGCTGCCCCGAGGCGCCCCGCTTGAGACGCTGGAGCGTCTCACCGACGCAACGCTCGACAGCGAAGCGGGGGTCGCCGTCATGCTCTCCCAACCCGCCCCCACCTCCCCGGTCTCCTCCGACGTCGACCGGGCCCTGGCCCGCCTGGCGGCAGCGGCCGGAGTCCCGGCCGACGAGAGCCAGCCCCTGCGGGGCATCGTGTCGCGCATCCTCACCAACACGGAGACGCGCCCCGACGAGCTCGCCAACGAGCTGCTGGCCGAGTCCTTGGACGGAGTCCGCGACCCCGTCGGCGTGCTGACCTGGAGGGCCCGCCGACGGGCCCGACAGTTGGAGGTCCGATCCGACCTCACCGTGGCGGGCGCCCCGGCCGGTCTCCGTCCTCACCGAGAGGCAGGGAGCACCGAGACCGTCTACTCGACCCACGATCTGCTGGAGACCGAACGACGGGCCCTGGAGCAGGCGTCGACCGCCGTGGCCACGGTGAGCTGCGAGCCCACCCACGTCGATCGCGTCCTCACAGCCCAGCAGTTCCTCGCTGAGGAACAGGCCCGGATGGTGCGCCAGATCACCACGGGCACTGAGGGTGTGCAGGTCGTGGTCGGTCGCGCCGGCGCCGGCAAGACCACCGCCCTCGCCGCCGCAGTCCCGCTCTGGCGAGCCGCAGGGTGCACTGTCATGGGAGCCGCCTTGGCCGCACGAACGGCCCAGCAGTTGGGTGAGGAAACGGGGATGGCCGCAGCCTCGGTCGACGGGCTCCTCGCCGAGCTTGACACCAACCCTCTGCGGCACAACGACGTCATCGTCATCGACGAAGCCGCCATGATCGGAACCCGCAAGCTCGCCCGCCTCATCGATCACACCGCCGCCGTCGGCGCCCGCCTGATCCTGGTCGGCGACCACCATCAGCTCCCCGAAATCGACGCCGGCGGCTTTTTCCGCGCACTCACTCGCCACTCCCACACCGTGGAGCTCGTCACGAACCGGCGGCAGCAGGACCCCGCCGAACGAGCCGCCGTCAACGCCATCCGCGACCACAACGACGCGGTCGCCCTCGCCCACTTCACCCAGCCAGAGCGGTACACCGTCCACGACACGTCGGATCAGGCCGTCGCCGCAGTCGTCCAAGGCTGGTGGAATGACCGCAGGGTCGGCCTATCCACAACCATGCTCGCCGGCCGCCAAGACCAAGTCGACCGCCTCAACGCCCACGCCCGTGAACGACTGGACGAGGCCGGAGCGCTGTACGGCCCAGAAACGATCATCGGCGGCACCGGGTACCGCGTCGGCGACCAGATCCTGTGCCTGCGCAACAACCGCCTGCTTGGGGTACTCAACGGCACCATCGCCACCATCGACGCCATCACCCCGGACGAGGTGCACGCCACCGACGCCCACGGCCAGGCCATCGTGCTACCGGTCGACTACATGGAGAACGGGGGCCTTGCCCACGCCTACGCCACGACCGTCCAAAGGCCCAGGGCAGGACCGTCGACACCTCCCACGTGCTCGTCGACGACACGGCCTACCGCCAGTTCGTCTACGTCATGCTCTCCCGGCATCACCGAGCAGTTCGCGTGCATCGGACAGCACACGCTGAGCCATATGATCCAGACGCCAACCACCCGGGGGCTCGGTCAACGGACAGGGTCATCGACATCGCGGCGGCACTGGCGCGAGACCGATCCCAGAATCTCGCGCTCGCGGGCACATACTTTCCTTCTCGCTAGCTAGGAACGCGCGACGTACATGCGGGGTACTCAGCCACAAGCAGGGAGGGGAGGTCTCTGCCAGAAGGGGGCGGCCGCGCCGAGAACTCTCTGTGATTATCCGGGGAGATCGACAGACTACGGGCGGCCGGATGAAGCCCACCCAGCAACAGTCGTCATCCCCTTGGCGGTGGGGGTTACGGGCAGGCGCTCCCGTCCTCATCTATAGCCGAAGCGAACCGGCGGCGGGTGCCTAGGCCGAGCGCTCTCGCGGTACCACAACGTGCGGCAGTCCCCGTTTCCGCTCGCACTCTAGCGGTCCCGTGCCCTGTCTAGCTGCGCCCACGCCTTGCGAGATACTAGGCAAGGAGCGCTTGCTCCATGCTTGCTAAGACCTCCTCGCCCCGTGGCGTTAGGACCCCGTTCTCGCTGACGGTCGTCAACCCGTTCCTCAGCCGTGTTTCGGCATCCAACCTAGCCGCAACCAAGTCTTCTCGGTTTGGTTCTGCCGCCACCCAAAGGCCAAGAATATGCATCAGCCTCGCCAGCACAAATGTCGCGTGGAAGATGCCCAGCATCGGGCGGTGATCTCTCCTTAGCGGCGACGGGAAGCGGTCGCTGACGTTGAGGACGAGTGGATCAGCCGCCATCAAAGCGTGCAGATGTAGATGAGAAGTCTCGTGAACGATGCCGTTGACGATCTCCACGAGTTCCTCGAAGGTCCCCGGCATCGCACTGGGTCTACGCAGATAAACGACGCCGAAGAATCGGACGCTGCTCATTCCACCGATTCGGTCACTGCCGATGAAGCGGATCTGTCGAACGTACTGATGGACTTCATCTACCAGGGAAGGGTCTAGACCTGATAGGATGTGGAGAGCCTCCGCAGTCCGTTCCCGTAGGTTATCGATCTCCAACCGTGGCAGAGCAGTCAAGTTGGAATCAGTCAGGCCTCTATGCACAGGTAGAGGTTGGAGTCCAGTGCTGTCGTAGTGCGCCTTGCGCTGACCCTCATCGCTCGCGATGTACTCTTGGGCTGCAGCATCAATCATGTCGTCTGAGCGCGTTGAAACCACCAACTCGAGTGGTACGCAAGACTCGCCCCGAAGTTCTCTTAGTGCTGGGAGCAAATCATCAGTTCTATTACACTCGACTGCGGTTCCAATTATCCAATGGCTCGTAAATAAGCTCGGTCGGATGGCAGAATCGCGACAAGATAGTGGAGCCACCTGCGCCAACGAATGTCTCGGCAACTGGAAAGCTAGTTCAACTCGCTCCAGGAGGTTGATGAAACTGGAGTACAACTCCTGTTCCAGTCCGCTTCTCAGTTGCACGGCCCTGCCATGTTCCGGCCGGAATGACCAGGGCATGTTGGGCACTTCCGCCTAAACCTTGGTAACGCTGTTGTCGCCGTCCCAATCCTCAACGTTCTTGGAACGCTGCAGTACGAACGATGGTTCCAGCCCAGCACGGGGGAAGTCAACACGATCGGACTGCGCCCGGTCAACCCGCGATTCGATCGCTGCGATCGCGTCGTCGAATTCGGCCTCTGTCTTGGTTTCGATACTCATATCACTAACCCCTTTCGCTCTCGAATACCGCCAGCAGGCCGTCACGAATCAGCCTGGCGATGAAGTCGATCCTTTGCCGTTCAGAGAGGCCGCCTGGCAGCTCACCTACCCGGAAGGTCGGTCGTGAGAGAGCATACCGGAGCGCTGGCGCTAGGGAAGCGGGGACGGTCACGAAGTTCCCAGGAAACTCGCAAGTCAGACGCTCTTCCGCGACTCTGAAGCGATGGGGACCTTCAAACCCCCGGCCAACCCGTGTCTCCAAGTCCAACGCGGCGACGGCGTCCAGCGAAGGAAAGTGCCCTGTTGAGGACGTGTGTCGAGCCAGCAACTTTGAACCGAGGGAGAGCTGCGCTGCACGCAACTCCTCCTTTGTGAGTGCGCTGATGAGTTGGTTCTGCAACATGGTGACGGTGTTCTCATCTATCGGCTTACCGAGGTGACCTAGCGGCAACGGTCGCTGCAGTTCTTCGCTGGAAGAAGCGATCCGGTCCAGCGTCTCGGTTAGCAGGTCCGCCCACGTCAATACGTTGAAACCAAAGGTGATGTGCAACGATGACGTATCGTGCGTGACTCCCGCATGGACGAAGCCGTGCGGGATGTAGAGGGCATCACCTTCGACGAGGGTCCACTCGTCATGTTCGCCGAGTTCGATCCGCTGACCAGGATCGGCGCCCGCTCGATTCCGCTTGATGCTCTCCGCAGACACCCTCCATGTCTTAGAACCGTGAATCTGAACCAAGAGGACGTCGTGACTGTCTATGTGGGGGTTAGCACCTTGGGTACCCGCGGGGGTCAAATAGAGGTTCGCACCCACTCTGTGGTTAAGGTCCTCCTCCAACCTACGGCAGAGTGCGCCGAGGACCGCGGACCGCGACTCGATTCGGTTTAGGATGACGGTGTAGCCGCTGTCGTAGGCCTCGTAGACATCGTGAAGATCCAGACGCCCCTCAGCAGTGATACTAAAGGCGCGCCGCGAAACAGCGCCGTCCGGGCCGGTCTGCATCAGACGACCATCCAGCCGATCTGCGCTATACACGCCGGTGCTTAGCAGTCCATCCACTTCTGCCAATCCTGGCAACGAGTCGTGGTACCGCGAATTGCCCCTATCAATGAACAGGGGCCTCTGATCCCAGTACTCACGCAGAAAGATCCCCGTATCGACCGGGTGAAGAAGCCATGCCAGGCTCGCCCCTCCTGAGGCAGTTTGATCGACGCTGGCGCTATTCCGTCCCATTTGCTGCGTCTCCTTCATGGAGGGGTCCGGCGGATGGTCCAAGATGAATGGGGATAGCCCCTGATGTTTGCGGCATCAAGGACGAGCCAAGACCATCAAAGAGGACCCGTGTCGCAGCGTAGTGGCGCCGGCGTCGTGATGCTCGGCATGTCCGGCTCATCGTCCTTGAAGCGAGCCGGGGGAATCCGAGGCCCGAGCCGGGCGGCGCCGCGACCTCTCCGGGAGCACACCGGCGTGGTTATGCGCGGCCATGTCCGGCGTTCTTGGCAGGCCGCCGCGGCGTCACGGCGCCCCGAAGGTTTGGAAGCAGCTGCATCGTGGAGGGGATCCTCCAATCAGACACTGCCCGCGTCCAGCGGCTGGTGCGCCGGGTGGGCTTAGCCGGCGCGGTCCGCGGGCAAGTATGGACAGCCACGACCCGGCCTGACCACAGTGCGGCACGTTGGCCGGATCCGGGCTCATCGGCGACATCCCACCCGCGGAGTACGGTGACGATCCCTACGCTGTAGGCACCGACTCCCGGACAGGAGCCGGCACACACACCGACGTCCTCGGTGAACCTGCCTCGGTTCAGTTGGCCTGCCTCGTCCCGTCCAGCCGAAGCTCAAGCAGCAGCGACTCGATCCACAACGACAGCACACAGACTTGCATTCCCGACTGCGGCCCCCGGGGGACCTCTCGGCCGGGCCGACCACCCAAGTGCGGACAGCCCTTACATCGGGGCGTCCGCTGCAGCGTGCAACAAGGTTGGACGGCTGTCATCGTGGGGGCGCTTTGCCCGACGAGCACCCGGCACCCCGGGCCTGCCGTAGGCCGCCACCGGAAGGACCCGAGCGTGGCCCGGCTTCTTGCGTTCCGGCATCGGCAACGCCCCGCGGCCAAGGCTTCACTGTCGTAGTGCCCCTCGCGGAACTTGCGGCCATGCGGCCGGGTCGACTCCCGACCGTTGTCGCACCGCGGCGGTATAACCACCCTGTAGACGTGCTGGGACCAGTTGAAGGAGCGTGCTGCATGGCTGACGAATTTGAGGGTGCCCTGGAGGAACTCAGGGAGGCACTCGAGGGCGCACCGGATGGCCTATCGCCCGTGGAGGCCGTCCGTACGCTCACCCGCGGTGGTCGCCGCAGCGCCGAAGCCTCTCTTGCCGTCTCATATCTGGCGAGTCATGGCCCGCTTCGCGTTACCCGCAAGAATCGGTTGTACCTCCGCAGTGCTGAGAATTCGCCGGCTTGACGGTCCATGAGCGCAGGCATGGGCCCACGCCAGACGTGGACTCTCGTCTAGTAGCGGCACGGGACCGCGACCGCATCCTGTACTCATCAGCGTTTCGCAGACTCGGTGGGGTTTCTCAGGTCGTCTCCGCGGATGAAGGCGAGGTCTATCACAACCGCCTCACCCACTCGCTGAAGGTCGGTCAAGTCGCCCGACGCTTGGCGGAGCGCCTACAGGCGGGGGCTGCCGACGGCCTACCACGTCCGAACCCAGAGGCCGTCGAGGCTGCTGCATTGGCACACGACCTCGGGCACCCACCGTTCGGACATGTGGGGGAAGAGGTACTGAACCACCTTGCAGCAGAGGATGGGGCAGAAGGCTTTGAGGGCAACGCTCAGAGCTTCCGCATCCTCACGAAGCTGAGCGTGCACAGCAGTAAATACGCGGGCCTGAACCTCTCTCGCCTGGTGCTCGATGGCGTCCTCAAATACCCGTGGCTTCACGACCCTGACAGCCCCAAGGCTTCCAGAAAGTGGGGCGCCTATGCCTCCGAGGAAACCGACTTTCGGTTCGCCCGCTCACTGGATCCGACGCACCATATTCCAGGGCCGGACGGAGCTCTGCGAAGTGTCGAGGCACAAGTGATGGATCTGGCCGACGACATCACATACGCGGTCCATGACATCGAGGACTTCGTACGGGCGGGGTTGGTCCCTCTTCACCGCCTCCGTGATCCGGATGACGGTCAGGAGCGTCAGGACTTGGTCACCTGGATCCGAGATAAGTGGGTCCGTAACGGCCGGCCACACCCTGGTGCGACGGAACAGCAGATCAACGACGTGTTCGACGCGACACTCATCTACTACGGGTCGGACCGTCCCTATGATGGCAGTCGATTGGCTCGCGCCGCGCTCCGCTACTTCACGAGCACTCTTGTTGGCAAGTACGTAGAGACGGCTCAGTTGGAGGAGGACGGCCTCCTTAGCGAGCCACCGGAGACCACGTTTGAGCTCGACGTGTTGAAGGAGTTGACGTGGCGGTACGTCATCGACAGACCAGGGCTTGGCAGTCAACAGGCTGGACAGAGGCGAGTAGTGGCGACTCTGTACAAGGAGTTGCGTGATGCCGTCATGGACGACAAACGTCGCTCACTTCTGCCTATGGGCGCCCGCGAGGAGGCAGAGGAACTATTGGGACAACAGCAGATCACACTAGCGTCTGCCGCGCGCATAGCCTGTGATGCTGTATCTCGCCTGACCGAGCGGGATGCGTTGCTGTTGCACGGGCGGGTAACCGGCATGAACTTGGGTTCCGTACTGGACTTCGCCTAGGGGGCCTGAGCAGTAGGGCAATAAACGAGGGTATCCACGCCCGGGTGCTCGGCCCGCCGACTAGCGCTTTGGCGCGTGAATTTCGAACATGTTCGCAACTTGGCGCACAAGGATCCAACGAGTCCAGCACCGTGACGAGCTCGGGAACCGGGTCGATCGGGGTCGCCGTGGACTCGATTGGCCAGGGATCCGCCTCGGCCACGGCTGGCGGGGCTGAGGGCGCCGTCGTCACGGGCAGCGGCGCCGGACTCGGCCGTGGCGGTGTCGGGGCAGTGGGGATGGGTGCGGTCGGCGCCGGGGCCGCAGGCGGTGGAGCAGGAACGGGTGGCTGGGGTGCTGGCGGTGCCCCGCCGTCCGTTGGCGGCGCGACCACGTCGATGACGGGCCCGACCACGTCGTCCACCACTGCCTCAACATCCTCCGGGACGACGTCCTCGGCCTCTGGCTCCTCATCAGGCATCGCCACGATGTCGGCGATCACCACCGTTGGGCCCCCGACCGCCTCCTCAACAGGGTCCGCGATCGCGTCGACAACCTCACCCAGATCGGCGGGGAGCGGGGCAGGATCCCCGACCGCTCCCCCCTCCACGGCCGGACCGGATCCGTCCTCGCCATTCAGCGGCGGCGCGACCTCCTCCTCACCAGCGACCGTGTCAGGACCAACGACGTCGTCCGTAGGGGTGCCCTCGTCGTCCGGGGCCTCCTCCGGCAGGGACGACCCACCCTCACCCGCTGGCGCCGGATCCTTGGGCTCAGCCTCTCCTGGCACCGCGTCCGGCGGACCGTCCGACTGGGGTGGCGTCTCCGAATCGGATGGACCCTCGACCACGTCGTCGGGGTTCCCCTCACCCGGTTCGTCCAACGGCGCCTCGGCCGGCAAGTCGTCGGGCAGCGATGGCCTGCCCCGGACATCTCGCTCCACTGCCGTAACGCGACTACTCGTCCATACGACCGGACGTCGCTACGCTAACCGGCATGGAGGTCGACCGTCATGCCGACAGGGCGCTGTACCTGCAGCTCGCTGACGTCCTCCGCGACGACATTGCTGAAGGCCGGTTGAGCCCTGGAGCGCGGCTTCCCTCCGAGGCCGAGCTCATCGAGACGCATGGCGTCTCACGCGGTACAGCCCGCGAAGCCATAGGAGTCCTCCGCAACGAGGGGTCGGTTGTGGTGGAACACGGACGTGGCGCCTTTGTTCGTTCAGTCGAGCAAGCCCCCATCCCCCGCCTCGTCACGCCCACAGGGCCCCATCTAGGACTGCGAGAGGCGTTTAGGCACTCGGTCCGCCGCGCTGGCCAGACCCCCAGCATTAGGGACGTGGCCAGCGATAACCGGCCTCAAACTCCCTCGAATCCTGGCCTCAACGTGTCCGGAGCGCTCGAAACGGAGACTGTGCTTTGCTTCGCCGACGGGCGACCGCTGGCGTTGTCCGTGCTTTGGTGGCCGAAGGCGGGCGTTGATGCCTCCGACCCAGATCTTGAGGAAGGCGTTACGGCTCGCATGCCCAGACGCGATGAGCGCCGCTTGCTGCAGCTCAACGATGGCGCACCCGTTCTTGTTCTCTCGCGAACGCTCCTGTTCCACGGCAAGCTCATTGAGCACTCGGACTCCGTCATCGCAGCTGACCGGCAGCACCTCGTCTACAAACTCACGTCATGATCACCGACACCCTGCTTCGCTACCTTCGATCCGACGCGGCGGGCCGTCACATCCGGCACTACTTCTCCGGCTGCTATGCAGGGGGGCGGTGGGATGAACTGGCGGCTGCACTCCCCTCCGACGTGATCTCGACGGCAGATGCTGGGCTGACCTCGCTCTTGAGCCTCGGTGTCACGCTCAGAGGTCGCTTCGGAACCGCCTCCGCAGAGTCGATCATCAAACTCCACGACCTCCAAGGCGCGATCACGGAGATGGAGTCCCATCGGGTGGTGTAGAAGCCCGTGCGCTTGATTCAGTTGGTCACTGCGGGGATGGATGCTAGTTGGTCGTCGGGCCGGTCGAGGAGGGGTTCGAGGGTGAC